>JAFYAD010000009.1 GCA_017540915.1 Lachnospiraceae bacterium | reverse complement strand
GACTTCAATGCCGGGGATAACGGTTTTCGAAGTCAGTGATGCAAATCAGGCAAAAAAACTTTTGGATTATTCATTAAAACTTGATGGGCCTATGTATATCCGGAGTTCTGTAGAACCTACGGAAGACATTTATGGTGATGGTATAGAAGTAAAAGCCGGCGGATCCTTGACGGTTGTTAATGGTGATGACGGTGCGATACTTTGCTCCGGTGTTGTCGTACAATATGCTATTGAAGCAGCGAAAGCAATTGAGATTGAAACGGGAAAGAAAATACGGGTTGTAGATTTGTATTCGATAAAACCAATCGATAGAGCAGCGGTAATAAATGCGGCAAAAACCGGAACAGTAATTGTTGCTCAGGACCATAACGTGGTAGGAGGTCTTGGTAGTATAGTGGGAACGATAATTGCCGAGGCGGGGATCAGCACAAAATACAGAGTTTTGGGTATTACAGATGAATTTGTTCCGATGGCACATGCAACTTATCTGTATGATAAATTTGGTTTTGATACAAAGGGCATAAAGAAAGCCTTTTTCGAAATGAGGTAATTGATTTGCGAAAGATTATTATTGACGGTGCTACCAGTATGTTGGGGGTGGCTTTGACAGAAGTTGCTGTCAGAGAGGGCGTAGAAGTATACGCCATAGTGCGTCCAAATACAAAACGAATAGACAGAATACCAAAGTCACCGTTTGTTCATGTTGCATATGGTTCTCTTGATAAATTAGCAAATGCCAAAGATTTGCCGGGAGATGCAGATGTTTTTTATCATTTTGCATGGGTCGGAACAGTAAAAGCTGAAAGAAATGATCCAAGAATGCAGGAAAGAAATATTGAATACACGTTAGATGCCGTGGAATTGGCAGAGAGGTGCGGATGTAAACGATTTGTTTTTGCCGGATCTCAGGCTGAATACGGACCTGTTTTTGACAGAATTGATGATAATACAAAACATTCACCGGTTTTAGCTTACGGAATAGCTAAATATGCTGCCGGGATTTTGAGCAGAAGGTTGTGCGAAAGCAAAGAAATTGAGCATATCTGGGGGCGTGTTTTCAGTGTATATGGACCGCATGACAACGAAGGAACTATGCTTAAGTACGCGATTGATTGCTGGAATAAAGGTGAGGTGGCCAAGTTCTCTTCGGCAATGCAATACTGGAATTATCTTTATGAATTGGATGCAGGAGAGATGTTTTACAGACTGGGATTGCCGTTGGTTCCGGCAGGAACATATATGGTAGCTAATTCTGAATCTGAAATATTAAGAAACTATATTGAAACAGCAATGAGGGTATATGGTGAAAAAGCAAAAGCTGAGTTTGCGCCGGAAACATCAGAAAAATTGTGTGGATTAAATGTTGATACGGAGAAGACAAACAGATTATTGAATTACTATCCTCAGATTGCGTTTGATGAGGGAATCAGAAAAATGATTGAGTGGGAGGCATAAATGAGCTGGACAAACGAAACAGAAGCACGTGAGCAGATCAAAGAACTGGTAGCGCAGTTTTATCATGATTTTAAGGAAAAGAAAAAGGGGTTTGAGAAGGGTGACAGGGTGTCATATGCATCCCGCGTCTTTGACGAAAAGGAGATGCAGGCGCTGGTGGATTCGGCGTTGGATTTCTGGCTGACTACCGGACGTTTTTCGGATGAGTTTGAAAAGAAATTCGCAGAGTGGATAGGTGTGAAATATGCACATCTCGTAAATTCTGGTTCTTCGGCAAACCTTATAGCGTTTACTATTTTGACAGCTTCGGAGTTGGGGGATCGTCAGATAAAGCGTGGTGATGAGGTGATCACCGTGGCTTGCGGATTCCCGACCACTGTGGCACCGGTGATCCAATATGGTGCGATCCCTGTTTTTGTTGATGTTACGATACCGCAGTACAATATTGATGTCAGCAAGCTGGAGGGTGCTTTGAGTGATAAGACTAAGGCTGTCATGATAGCGCATACTCTCGGAAATCCATTTGATCTCAAGGCAGTTAAGGCATTCTGTGAAAAACATAATCTTTGGCTTGTGGAAGATAACTGTGATGCTCTGGGCAGCAAGTACACGATTGACGGAGAAACCCGTTTCACAGGAACCTGGGGAGATGTGGGTACAAGTTCATTCTATCCGCCTCATCATATGACCATGGGCGAAGGTGGAGCTGTATATACCAATGATCCGTTGCTTCATCGCCTGATTCTCTCCTACAGGGATTGGGGACGTGATTGTATCTGCCCTTCAGGACACGACGGTGTATGCGGACATCGTTTTGACAGGCAGTTCGGGGAGTTGCCTTTTGGTTATGATCACAAATATACTTACAGTCATTTCGGTTACAATCTTAAAGTGACTGATATGCAGGCGGCTGTTGGTTGCGAGCAGCTGAAGAAATTCCCCGGATTTATCGAGAGGCGCAGACACAACTGGGAGAGACTTCATAAAGCACTTGAGCCGGTAGCAGACAAGCTGATCTTGCCGGAACCGGTGGAAGGCAGCGAACCCTCATGGTTTGGTTTTCTTATCTCTGTAAAGCCTGATAGCGGTCTTGACAGAAATAAGATTACACAGTTTGTGGAAGATCACAATGTGCAGACACGTCTTCTGTTCAGTGGAAATCTTATAAAGCATCCTGCGTTTGATCAGATCAGAAATACCGATGCATACAGGGTTTCCGGTGGCTTGGAGACAACGGATTATGTAATGAATAATACTTTTTGGGTAGGTGTATATCCGGGAATGACTGATGAGATGATCGATTACATGGCAGAAGTTATCATAGAAGCAGTAAACATTTGATTATGTGATAAATGGGATTGTCGAACACAGTGTGTTAGGCAATCCCTTGTGTTTTTGGGGGTAAAATGGTAAAATGCCCTGGTGTGTAGGCTTTTATGGTTAGTAAAGAGACAGGCAGGACAAATATGGGTGGAGATAATAACTTCATGAACACAGTATTGGATTTTTACAAAGATAAGACGGTGTTTTTGACCGGACACACTGGGTTTAAGGGAACTTGGTTGACGCGTACTTTGCTTTTGGCGGGAGCGAAGGTGGTTGGATACAGTCTCAATCCGCCGACAGATCCGGCACTTTTTAACATGGCAGGTTTTGACGAGTATATTGAATCCGGTAAGTTTAAATCGGTGATTGGAGACGTAAGAGATCTTGTAGAACTGAGCGCTGCCGTTAAGGAGGCTAAGCCGGATATTCTGTTTCATCTTGCGGCTCAGCCTATAGTCCGTGATTCTTATAAGGATCCGGTTTATACTTATGAGACAAATGTAATGGGGACTGTCAACGTGATGGAATCGGTTAGACAGGAGATGTTATCCGGACACAAGATCGGTTCAGTTGTCATCATAACGACAGATAAGGTATATAAAAACGTAGAACGTGATTTGTGGGGGTATCGTGAGTATGAGGAGTTGGATGGCTATGATCCCTACAGTAACTCCAAGTCCTGTGCGGAGTTGGCAGTACATAGTTATAGGGATTCTTTCTTTAAAGCCTCTGAGGCAGAGAAAGGGGCAGGACGGAACTGGATTGTACCAATATCTACAGCTCGTGCCGGTAATGTTATAGGCGGTGGTGATTTTGCCAATGACAGGATAATACCGGATTCAGTAAGAGCGGTTGAGAAAGCGGTAAAGTCAGGCGGTGAAGCTGTTATTCCGGTTCGTAACCCCTTCTCTACTCGTCCGTATCAGCATGTTTTGGAGCCTTTAGCAATGTATCTGACAATTGCTAAGAAGCAGTATGAGGACGATTCTTATGCAGATTGGTATAATGTTGGACCGGATGATTGCGACTGTGTAACTACCGGAGATCTTGTCACTCTGTTTTGTGACAGTTGGAATAGAGTGGCAATTTCTAATGATGGCGTTGCCTTGCCGCGGGTTCACTGGGAAAATAAAGCCGAGGCAAACGCACCTCATGAAGCGGGATTTTTGAAGCTTGACAGTACAAAGGTCAAAGTTCGTTTGGGGTATAAGCCTAGGTGGCATATCAATGAGTGTATGGATAAGACCGTAGAGTTCAGCAAGGTGTATCTGACGGATTCTGTGAGGATTCCTCAGGAGATGGACAGACAGATAGGCGAATTTTTTAACGGTCTTTTTACGCGGTAGTATTAGAGGCAACCCTATTATAAGATGGAGGTATTCATATGGACAACAAAGCAATGTATAAGCTCTCCTACGGACTTTTCGTAGTGACTGCAAAGGTGGGAGAAAAGGTTAACGGATGCATTACCAATACGGCGCTACAGGTGGCATCGGAGCCCAATCAGATTGCTGTAGCTATAAATAAAGCAAATCTGACACATGACATGGTGATGGAAAATAAAAAGCTCAACATATCAGTCATAAGCGAGGATGCTGATTTTGAGCTGTTCAAACATTTTGGCTTCCAGTCGGGCAGGGATGTGGACAAGTTTGCCGGTTTTACGGATTGCAAGTATTCACCAAATGAGCTTCCATATATCACTAAGGGAACGAATGCATATTTTTCCTTATACGTACAGAATACTGTGGATTTAGGGTCGCACACATTATTTATCGGTGTGCCGGTAGCCATGGAAGTATTGTCTGATGTGCCTTCAGCAACATATGCATATTACCAGAGCAATATAAAACCCAAGCCTCAGGCAGTGGGAAAGACTTCTGCGGGCGAGACGGTATGGCGCTGTACCATATGCGGATATGAGTATGTGGGAGAGGAGTTGCCGGAGGACTTTATCTGTCCGCTGTGCAAACATCCGGCATCGGATTTTGAGAAGGTTGTAAGATAAGTGGTGAAAAGATCTTATAGTAACAGGATCGGAGATATTTGATGAAAAAGGCATTGATCACGGGTGTGACAGGACAGGACGGCAGCTACCTGTCGGAATTCCTGTTGGAAAAGGGATATGAGGTACATGGCATTATAAGACGTTCATCGGTAGATTTCCGCGAGCGTATAGCTCACCTTGAGGGAACTCCCCATTTTCATCTACATTACGGAGATCTCAGTGATACCAGCTCGTTAGTGAAGGTCATCGGTATGGTGAGACCTGATGAGATCTATAATCTGGCAGCACAGAGCCATGTGCAGGTGTCGTTTGATTCACCTGAATTTACGGCGGATATCGATGCCACCGGCGTTTTGCGTATCCTCGAAGCGGTGCGTATAACCGGGCTTGCAGAGACCTGCCGGATCTATCAGGCTTCCACTTCAGAGCTCTACGGTAAGGTGGAGGAGGTACCTCAGTCCGAGACAACACCTTTCCATCCCTACAGTCCTTACGCCGTGGCAAAACAGTACGGCTTCTGGAT
>JAFYAD010000088.1 GCA_017540915.1 Lachnospiraceae bacterium | reverse complement strand
CTTTCTGGCAAGATAATAATCCGCATAAACATATGGCAGCGTTTCCACCCCGTCCGGATTTGGGACGTAAGGCTCCGCCACATTCATGTTTTTCACGATGTCATCGGTCAGCACCGACTCCACAAAGCTGTAACCGCTCACCAGCAACTGTGCCTGCATCACCCCGTCGATGTACCCGCGGGTATGCTCATCCAGCTTCTCATACATCCTGTCAAAAATATTGTGATCTTCATTATAAAGATTTCCCACAAACGAAATGTCACACACTGTGCGGCTCCTGTCGTAAGGCTTCTTTATCATCTCGAGAATCTTTTCCGAATTCACCGGCAGCACCATGTAATACACGGTATCTATCCCGCCCTCTTTCAATGTGCGGTACAACTCGAAATCAAACAGAAAAACATAATTGGTAGGATATGCCACTGTGTAGGAATACAGCTTCACAAAGGGCGAATCATAGATAAGGGAAACATACTTTATCCCATGCCTTTTGCACCCTTCCGCCATCAGCGGGAAAAAATTGTAAGAAAAGCAGAATGCGATATCGCGATCCTTAACCGCCTCATCAAAAGCTGCATCAAATCCCGCACTCTTCCGCTCGGTATAATCTTTATGTATAAACTTTTCAACCTCAAAACCGAACTGCCTCTCTAAGCAGTCCAATACATCCTCCCTGCCAAAGCAGGGCCAGTCAAGATAGAGCACTCTCATAGGTTTGATCCTCATATCAACACAATGTGAAAAATCCGCGATATCACATCTTGTTCTTAAAGAAATAGTTTTCGCACAGAAAAAAGTACTTGACAAAACAAAATCCGCGTACTAAAATCTGTGCTAAATCAAGTACGTATTTTGTTTTCGAATGGTATATTCCATTCTGAACACTGGAGGAGATCATGGTTGTAGCAAAACAGGTGGATGTCCGGGCAAACTTAAAAAAATTCCTTGAAATGGCTTATAACGGCGAACCGGTTGTTATTCCCCGCAAGGAAAACAAAAACGTGGTCATAATCTCAGAAGATCGCTATCATGAGCTTGAAGCTCTGAGCCGTGAGTTTACATACGCCAAGGCGATCAGCTCTGTATCGGTATCACGCCCAGTACAGACCGGCTCTGCTGTCACGGATGTCAAAACTTTCAATCTTAACAAACTGAACGTGATCCAATCTCTCAAAGACGGTTGGAACGGCAATGGTGCCCCCGCCATTCCGGATATCGTCATAGCTAAAGTCCGGGATATCATTGAACATATCGATATACAGCCGGAGATCTTTCCAACAGCTCTCGAGACGATCCAGTTGGAGTTTGATAATTCGAGACGAGATCACATGGAGATAGAGATTGGTGCCGAAGATTCAGCCGAGATCTTTATCGTAGATTATGCCGGTGGTGAATCCACCGAAGAGCTGCCCTCCGATGCAGCTTCTATAAACGAAAGGGTGATGAAATTCTATGGCTAAATCTTTTAACGATAAATCTTTCAACTCAGACGAAAAGCTTTTTCGCGCAGTTTACCCGCCGGAGATATCCGATATGTTTTGGCGCAGAGATGGCAGTCTTTCTTCTGCCGCCTTCGCAGACCCAAAAGGTCTATCCGTAGACAGGCAGGGGAACCGGACTGTTGAAGAGTCTGCCCGGTCTATGATGCAGCGTTTCACAGGCAATATTATCTATGTCCGTTTCAAAAGCTGTAAGGAGATCGGTGCAACAGTCAAATATCTCCCATCTGCAGGTAATCCGTATCACTCTGAGATCCATGGCAGCGACACTGTTGCACTCCTCAGTAAGTCACAGCGCCGGTACCTTTCACGCAAAGCTGTATTGCTCTGATCCCCTTTGATCACATTTCGGAAAGAATTGCTTTTTTATACCTTTGACAGCCGTAAAGCCGACTACTTTATCCTCGTATACCTTTACCCAAACAACAGCTTCTCAAATTGCTCTGCTCTTGCATCCCAGGTATGTTCTGCCATGCAGCGCTCATACCCGTTTTCGGCCATCACAGCCAGAGCTTCCCTATCTTCCAACAGGCACTTTACAAATGCAGGCAATTTCTGTAGTTCGTCCAATCGGAACACCGCAAATTCGCTTTTCCTGATGATGTCGGCACAGCGGACGGGCTGATCGTTGTCGTTTTTCATACAGAAATCATCAGATCGTACCCGACTGTTTTCATGATCTACCTGAGCATTCAAAAGTTGTACATGTTTATCTCCGTAGTTTTCCTGTTCACCTGCAGATTGTGCCTGTCGAATTTTAAGTTTTCCCGGTTCATCCCCAACCAGCTTCTGTAAAATCAAGGATTCCGGTGACACGCATCTGAAATGTTCTGTGATATAGGTGCTCACATCAGACAGCATCACAGTCTTGGACAGCATGGTATTTGCCAGTCTTTCCGTGAAACCGGCTTTATGCCAGGCCATGATATTCAGTGCTATCCGACTTCGGGACAATATTTCCTCGGCTTCGTCCGGTGTCAGGTCGCCATGAACATGTATATGTTCTTTGTATGGCGAAAGTTGCATAAACGGTGCATCCCGCCAGGTCTCCCCCCACACATCGATATCTGTACCGCCTTCTGCCAGAGTCCGCAAGGTTTTTTCCCTGTAGTAGTACATCACCAGCTGCACTACCGGATTCATGGCTGCAAAGAGATTCAAAAACTCTTTGTCGGATGACGGTGATATACCCAATTCTTCAAGCGTCCGGGCGAAAACCTTCTCCGCCGGTTCGTCCACATATTTTCTCAGCAATATCAGATATTTCAGTGCCAGCCTTTTAGCAAATGGATTGCACTCCCTGATCTGCTCGCATTTCTTTCTGAAATCCCCGTAGGTTCCGATAAAGACAAGATCATATTTTTTGTTTTCCGGTTCCGGAGTCATTCCTTTTTCTGAAGTCTGTCCGTTTTCAGTGGTCTGTCCGTTTTCGGTAGTCTGTCCTTCTGTCGGTAGAACCCCCGAATTTCTACTCTCTGTATCTGTAGTATTATTTCCATTCACGGCTTCACTCAGATATGGATTCAGCACTCCCCCCGGCGGCAACAGAAAACTTCCCGAAATCTTCGGATAGTATTTTTTTATAAACTCAATGTAATTTGTATCATGGGTTAAAACATAAGTGTCCCGTGGAACCTCTGACAAAAGATGCGAAAGCCACCCCGGATGGTCCAGCACCATGTTAAAACGCGGTCCGTTTATACCGTCAAAGAGGAACCGCCCGGAATCCTTCAGGAATATGGAATACAGATATGTCTGCACTCCGATCACCGCAGCAAAGGTCTGACCGTAGTATTTTACAAGACCTGCTGCCCCGTCGGTCTGCTCATCGTAATACTCCACATCGAACCCGCGTCTTTCCAGGGCTTTCCCGAAATTCTCCAAAATATGGTTCAGGATATTGTAACAGTAAGTCACACCGAAGATCACCAGTATCCTGCCTTTTTTCTCTGCCCTATGATCAAGAGTGTTACCGGAAGTATCTGAATTCCCGGTAACCTTAGATTTTACATCAATTTCAGAATGATCAATGATTTCAGGAATGACCTTGTCACCAGAATAATTCTCTGATTCCACCGGTATTTTCCAGTGCTGAGCTGTCATATCACAATCTGCCGATTTTTTTACAGTATTTAACGCCATATTCAGGATTTCTTCAAACCGCCCGGTCAGAGAGAAATACTTCCTCACCTTCTCGTATCCGTTTGCAGCGATTCTCTCCCGCTCCTCGTCATGGGCGAGATAGTATTCGATCTTCTCCATCATCTCTGCCGGAGTGGAGAACATAGCAAGATCCTCACCGTCAGTAAAATACTCTGCCAGCTCAGGCTGATAATTCGACAGCAGAAATCCACCACAGCCCATAACTTCCAGACATCTTAACGGGATACCGTCAGTGATGGATCTCAGTGAAATATTAAGATTTATCTTTGATGTGGCAAAAACCTGCGGCAGCTTTGTATCGTGATCTATGTAGCCATACTTTTTCACTCCTGACAGACGCGTATCTCCATCTCCCGAAAACAGCGTTACATCAAACGATCTTGCCGCCCGGTTCAGCAGTGCGATCCTGTCTTCAGATGTGAT
Organism: Lachnospiraceae bacterium; assembly: GCA_017540915.1. Next base: position 2,699 of record JAFYAD010000088.1, on the reverse strand, counting down.
CTTTTTTTGCAGAATATGAATGAATATCTCCCTGGGTGTTATCAGAAAATCTTTACCCATGTCGAGCTCAATATAGGGCGTAACCTTTGCGTAAATCTCATCTGTTATAAGCTCACCGGCAAAATCCACGCCCCAGATCATCCGCTGTGAATTGATGATGCTCTCGAAAAAGCCTTTCTCGTAAGGAGGAAGATAATTTATGCTGTCATAGAGATTGGCTGAGCCGTTATACAGTGAACCCACAAAACTGACGTCGTAGTCATATTCCGATCTGCCCGTTACCGATATCCCGTTAGAAACCAATACTCCTTCGGCAGCCGACCCTGATTTGGCAACAGATACCCTCTCATCAACCGGTAATCCCTCAGTATCCGACACCCTATGAGAAACCGGCACTCCTAAGGGCATATGGTAAATATGTTTTACCCCTGCTGCCCTTAGCCTTTTAACTTCACCTCCGTCAAAATGAAATATCCTGTTGCAGGAGTTGAAGACACTCTTTTCATATACCGTGTAATGCGGATTGTCATAGATCCATGAAATATAGACTGCCTTTGTCCTGCTCACCGCATTGCTGATACACGGGAAATAGTTGTAGGTAAAGACTGCTTCCGTATTCTCTTGCGCGATCTTTTGGATCAGCTTCGCCTCAAAAGCTTCATCCTTCAGCTTGTTGGATACAGGCATGTCAAAAAAGGACACTTTGTGTCCCATGGATTTAAGCGTGTCCACGCTTGTCTTTGTGGAATTTTCGCCCCAGCTGTAGTACAGGATATTCATTTACATTCCCCATAATTTCAGTCGTCATGTAGCATGATTCATTTCTACAGATCACTCTCCGGAGTCAAAGCCTCGATAGACCCTCTTTCGCTTTTGCGTAGTCTCCTGCCTTCCCGTAGCAGATCCGCGCCTCATCCTTCTGCCCAAGACACTCGTAGATCACGCCCTTATTATAGTGTGCAAGATACGAATTCACGCCCTGCATGCGGCACTCTTTCTTTTGCAATGCTTCATCGAAACAGAAAATAGCCTTATGGAACATGGCATTTTTCATGTACACCAGACCCATCATAAAACAAAAATCCGCATTTTCTCCGAAGTCGTCCAGAACGCCTTCAAGCCCCAGCGCCTTTTGCTCCTGACCGGAATTAATGAGGGCATATCCGTAGGTCTCCACCATGTCTATGACATATTCAAGGCGAGGATTCAAGTCGTAAGAAAGCGCCCTATCAAAATAATCTGCTGCTTTCGCCGGGTCTCCAGCCATATAGCAGGACTTACCCAACTGATACAGTATATATGTCTTCCGGGATATCTGATCCCTATCCCGGGATTTTTCCGGATTATCCAATGAATCAAGCTCGTCCAGCAAAAGTTTCATATTGCGATCTGCTTTTCTTTTTTTCTCCTCCGGAGTTCCCAGATAACCATCATGATAAATCCGCACCGAAGACGCTCTCATGCTGTAATCGTCCCCCTGCTTTCCGCAGGCAGAAGAGTTTCCGGCGCCACCCCCATCCGATCCGTCTGTCATTTTCTCCTCCGAGACATCCCGCCTTACCAGCTGCTCGTGTATCCTGCCCTCATATTCAAAAAATCTCCGGTTATAAATCCTGTTTATCCACTCGTGATTTTCCAGTCGTTCTCCGTCTTTTTCCAAAATATTGATACGTTTGATACGACCCACATTATCTTTTCCGAAGGTTTCCGTCTCAAGCTTCCTCACAAGCTCCGACAGGTTTTCTCTCTCAAGATCTCCGAAGCCCGTGATCCACTCGTCCGTATCCAATATCATCACGACATCATTGGTCGCACGGCTCGCAGCAAGATTTTTGGCATCTGCAAAATCATCTCTCCATTTATAAAAAAACACTCTGTCCGTATATCTGTAAGCCGTTTCTATGGTGTCATCCGAGGATCCCGTGTCCACCACCACAATCTCGCAATCCATCCTTTCCGCGGATGCCAGGAGTCTCGCAAGCTTGTTGCATTCATTTTTGGTTATTATGCAAATTGAAAGATCCATCTTTTTCTATCCTCTATGCTTTGCAGATCCCTGTGTTTTATCCCGGATCACATGAGTATGATTTGAAAATCAAGCGGTGGTTCACGGATTGCTTCAATGAGCCTTGAATCATCAAGATATTGTAACTATTCTGAACAGCTATAGAATATTTTACAACTCTTACCGCCTGCTTTCAACAAAAGCATGAAAAACAGTTTCAAAATATAATAATTGTGGTAAAATGAAGTCGTCGGTCTGCCGGTATAAATATGAATCGAGGGTTTACTATCATGAAAAAGAACAAGAGCGCACTTAAGAAGATCCTTTGCATCATCGGGATAACAGTTGTCGTTCTGGCGGTTGCTTACATAGCATACGATCGTCATATGGCCTATGATATTCAGGAACATGAGTTTTACGATATCGCTGTGATGGAAAAAGAGGGTCGCACAGCGGACAAACATTCAGTAGTCTATTACACCAAAGATATCTCTCCGGAAGGATTGAGAAAAGCATATGAAGCCCTCGGCAAAGAGCTCCCCGGTAAAGTCGCTGTAAAACTGTCCACAGGCGAAGCGGGAAACCCCAATTATCTGTCTCCGGATCTTATTAAAGATCTCGTTCAAAGCGTAGACGGCACCATAGTCGAGTGCAACACCGCTTACAGCGGATCTGCCAGAGCCGAGACCGCAAT
>JAFYAD010000087.1 GCA_017540915.1 Lachnospiraceae bacterium | reverse complement strand
GCCTTCTCTCCTGTAGGTTTCCGGATAATCCAGATACTCCCTGATGCGGTTAACGGACAGGTTCAGCCTCTCAATATTGCCAAGCTGTCCCAGCATGCTGCCAAGCCAATTCGAAAAGCCTGCGACCACATTGAAATACAGCACGAAATCCGCAACACTTATCTCTTCTTTTATCACCAGATACAACAGATACAGGTATGTAAGTCCCTCCCGGATAAACGTGATGGCGCTGTCTGCAGAAGCTATGCCAAAGAGTTTTACGGTATATTTCTTATACCAACTAAGCACACCTTTAAGATTCTTATCATAAACCTCGTTCAGCCAATTTGCCATATTATACAGGCGTATATCCTTTGCTGCTCCAATATCATCAGAAGCGCTTATCACATACTGCATGCGCTGTTCGTATCCTGCTTTTTCATCTGTATTAAGCGATACCCATTTGTTGATCCTGCGGTTTAATAAAAATCCGATCAATGTAGTAGCTGACAAAAACACTATTATCAAAGGGTTTAACGCAGCAAGTATTCCGAAAAAAGCCGCAAATCCCAGCAGATTTGAAAAGAACAGCACAGATGCATCCATGATCTGGTTAAAATACGAAAAGTTTCCGTTGCAGCTGGCAAAGCTTTCATGCTGAAGCTTTCTGAAATGCTCATCCTCCTGATTCTTATAATCAGTGGTCAGCCCCTTTTTTGTAACCTTGCGCAGAAAGAAAGCATTGAGTTTAAACTTATGCCAGTAAACGAGCCTTTCCAGATATTTCTGAACGGTGCCTGCCACTGCGAGACACAGCGTCATGATTCCCGTAACCACAAGCACATGCTTAAGTTCTGCCCCGCTTGTTATCTCATCTATCAGGACTTTAGGCAGATAAGCTGTGATCAGAGGTACAACACAGTTGACCGCGATCATACCCGCAGTAAGGGCACAAAGCTGCGGATACACCTGCCATGCAGCAGTCAGACAGTATCCCAGATTTTGAAATATACTGTATTTTTTACCATTCTTCATTTTACCTCCTGTTAATTACCTCCTGTTAATGAGTACATACGCTTAAGCATGCTTTATGACCGTAAGATGATCAATCCTTCCGGGGTAAGACGGTATACCTTATCGCACACTTCTTCCAGATACTTTCTGTCATGCGATACACTGATGACCGCCCCCGGAAATTCCTTAAGCATTTTGCGTATCACCGGTCCGGACAGCGGTGAAAAATTTCGCGTAGGCTCATCAAGTATCAGCACATTTGCTCCCGACATGCTCAGCTTAAGCAGCAATACTTTCGCCTTCTGACCGCCGGACAGTTCACGGATCGGATGTTCCATCTCATCCGCTGTATATTTAAGCGATCCCAGATATGTCCTTATACGTGTCCGTTCTTCCTTATTACCTAAGTTATCCAGATAGTCCACCGGAGTCTCATCCATATCCAGCAGTTTTTCATAATCCTGCGGCATGTATGCTGCTCTGATATCATCACGCGATAACAGTTTTTTTGCCAATATGTTTAAAAGCGTAGTCTTGCCACAACCGTTTGTCCCGATAATAGCTATCTTTTCCGAACCGCGTATCTTAAGATCAATATTGCCGGAAAGTTTTCTGCTTCCGTCTGCACTGATAAGCTTATCCGAATTGTACTGAAGCACCCATTTACCGGATGGGATAACGCTGTCCTTATCTCCCAGCTTAAAGAATATAGCCTCCTCCTGCTCCGGCATTTCCGTCATCTGCTCATCCAGTCTTTCAAAGCGTTTGCCCATCGCTTTTACGGAGTGCATTTTGTCTTTCAGATTCTTTCCGACTGATGGTGCCTGCCTGGAAACTGCGCCTTGCGCATGTTCTACCTGCTGCAACAGACGACGGTACTTTGCCTCGCGTATCTCCTTTTCCTTTCGATTCGTGATCGCCATCTGTTCCTGCTTCTCAAAATTATGCAACCGCTCTTCCACATACTGACGGTATGGCATATTCGCCACGGTATGACGACACTTTGTTTTACGGCGTATCTGCTCAAAATGCACCACGCGGTTTGCTGTATGCTCGATAAGCGTTTCATCATGTGATATAAACAGTACTGCTCCCTTCCATCCGTTGATCAGCTTCTCCATGAGTTCCAGCGTTTCGATGTCGATATCATTTGACGGCTCATCCAAAAGCAATACCGTTGGTCTCTCCATAAGGATCCGCATCATCTGAGCCTTTACACGCTCTCCGCCTGAAAGTGTCTGCATTAGCTGATCCCTGTAACAGAATTCCTTCTCCACACCAAAATCCTTAGCAAGAGATGCAAGTTCTTTCGGTGTCTGCTCCCCAAAAAACACACTTTCGCAGAAAAACTCATATACGCTTTTCCTTTTATCCACCTCCGGCAGCTCCTGAGGCAGATACCCTAACACTTCATCGCCATCGACTTTCTCGCCCTCTGCCTCGATGTAATCCTCAACCAATACCGGATCAACGATCCACTTCATAATCGTGGATTTGCCGTTACCTTCTTCCCCGATCATCACCACGCGGTCACCATCATTGAGTATCAGAGAAAAATCCTCCAGTATCGTTCTTAAATCTTTTCTATGCACAAGTGTCACATTCTTTATCTGAAACATAAAATCACCTTCCTTAAACCGTGACGCGTCGGACACTGAACCGTATCCTTATCCGCCCCCATCCGGCACTTTGCGTCACCTTCCCCTTCAAGGGAAAGCATAAAAAATGAGTCTGTTTTGCGTACGCAAAAAACAGACTCACACAAAAAACACCCTATTTAAAATATAGGTGATAGAAGCGCGATAATCCGGAAAAAGCGTACACAAAGAAGCTGCGACTGTCCGCAACTCTATAACAAACTGTGTAAACTTAAGCCAAATTATCTGATTCTCATCTATCTAACACCTGCGTGCTATCGCACCCTTTCTCTGTAATTCTCTGAAATCATAACATGTACCGCTTATATTTGCAAGCAGTTTTTGACACCGGAATGACGGCAGAATGGCTGTGAATAGTAACCTCCGAACCACTATTCATTAGTTTCTATCAAAAATGCCTCTGCCCCGTGAGACGGGATCTTCACCTTTAGGGTATCGGTATTTCCAAGGCTCTCTCCACTCCATAATTCCGTCACGGAATAAGTTTCATACAGTTCTATATCCGTGAGCGGTATAGCTGCCTCAATCTCTTTTTCACCGGCATTAAATACAGCAGCATAAACTCCGCCTTCGCTGTTTACTGCAACCCACAGTATCACTTCCGCTCCGTCTATGTTACGTCTCCAAACCTGGTGAGAGTGTCTTGCATTTTTAAGCATCCCCAAAATATCGGGATTTGTGAGAAGACTCAGAGTTTCATCGTCAAACTTTGTCATCTCTGCCCCTATCATAAGCGGTGATCTGAATATGCTCCACAGAGTCATCATGGTCTTCTGCTCATCAAAGGTAAAGGCAGTGCGGTTCTCAGGTGAATAATCCTGTCTTATGGCGCCAACCGGCAGCATATCCGCATCAGGCCAGTGACCGGCACCGGTATGACATGACCATTTCTCGCAGCGCTCAAACATATTGTACAGAAGATCCCACTTATCCCAGAAGTCATCCGTGATACGCCACATATTGGAGGTCTGCTTGTAAAGCTCAGCCTTCTCCAGAAGAGCCGGTCCCGGTGAAAGGCTTAAGATCATATCCCTGCCGCAGTTTCGCAAAGACTCGCTTAAGAGCACCAGCTCACCCTCCTCGTGGGGAAGCTCCCTGCAGATATCATCGCACTTGATAAAATCCACTCCCCATTCGGCATAGAGTGCAAAAATGCTGTCATAATACGCCTTTGCTCCCTCTTTATCCGGATCTACTCCGTACATGTCCGTATTCCATGCGCATATGCTGTTTGTCTTGGCTATCTCACGGGCAGTATGGTCAGACCCCAATATCGGGGTATTGCGGTGTACTGCCTGTCTCGGTATTCCCCTCATGATATGGATACCGAATTTCAATCCAAGAGAGTGCACATATTCAGCCAGCGGTCCAAACCCCTTTCCGCCCTCCGAGGACGGGAAACGGTTTACTGCAGGTATCAGCCTTGAGTACTCATCCATGCAAAGCTCTGTAAACGGTGAGTACTCATGTGTTTTCGCATCCGGCTCGCTCCACTGGATATCCACCACTACATACTCCCAGCCGAACTGCTTAAGATTTTGGGCCATATACTCGGCATTCGCTCTTACAATATCCTCTGTCACGGCAGCACCGTAACAATCCCAACTGTTCCACCCCATAGGCGGTGTCAACACTTTCATTTTATACCCTCCCAATACTCATCATTACAGATCTGTTTTCTTATTTTCCCTTCTTTTCCGTAAAATATACCGTATACTCTTCGTCAGTCACCTCGTACAGCGGCATAAACTCTATGTTTTCCGGCTGTTTTCTGGTGATATGGCAGTTCTGTTTCCATGTGTATGTACTGTAAATATGTTCCGATCTGGGAGCAAATATCTCCTCCGGCGCGTCAAAGTCACCCTCAAGCCCTCTGTCTTTGTCAGTTAGACCGGCGAGTACAATGGGTCCTTCCACTGCTGCCGCTACGTCAGGCATATCCGGCAGACGTTCCATTTTGATCTCATCCTCAAATGCGATAAATATTGTATCATCGGACCATTCACGGTTGATGATGATACAG
>JAFYAD010000086.1 GCA_017540915.1 Lachnospiraceae bacterium | reverse complement strand
ATCTGGTAAAATGGGCGGCTCAGGGGGTACTGATGCTGAACGCTGTCCTGACGGTGCGCGCCCATAATGCTTTTTCCCATGCACAATGCGGCTGGGAAGAATTTACCGATGCGGCATTGAAGGCTGTAAACGGGATCGACAGACCGGTGGTATTCATGCTGTGGGGCAGACCTGCACAAAAAAAGGCTGCATTTATCAATAATCCCAGACATCTGGTGCTGATGTCGCCGCATCCTTCTCCGCTGTCGGCGTCCAGGGGCTTTTTCGGATGCGGCCATTTCAAGGCATGCAATGAGTTTCTGGAAAAAAACGGCTGTCCGCCAATAGATTGGCAGATCGAAAACATCTGACATGCAGCAGATCACTTACCGGGAGGTTTCCATGAAAAGATCAAATACATTAAAAACAATGGTTATGACTATCGCAGGCGGCCTGGTGGTTGCGTTGATGTTAGTCATAGGAACCGTGTGGACGGGCAGGAGCGCCAGCCGGGATACGGAAAAGGCGGTCAGAAATGTCAGTATTCTGTATCTTGACGAGCTTGCCGGACGCAGGGAGCAGGTCGTGACCTCAACCCTGAATGAGTATGTCAACAGGATTGATGTGGCTATAAGTCTTATGACCAAGGAGGATCTGAGCTCCACTGAAAGTCTTCAGGCATACCAGCTTCGCATGAAGCAGCTTTACGGTCTGGTAAGATTTGCCTTTGTGGATGAGGACGGTATCATATATACATCACATGGCACCAGAAATGATATAGAGCGATATGATTTTGATTACAAGACACTCAGCGAGCCTGAGATCTCCGTAAAAGACGGAGAGGGAGAGAATGCCAGCATAGTCATTGCTACACCTACTGATCATCTGCCGTTTGAGGGGCATTCGCTGGTGGTTTGCTTTATGGAGATAGACATGGATGAGCTGCTGCAGAGCATTTCACTCCAGTCAGGCTCCAACAACACCACGTTCTGTAACATATATACACCGGATGGACATTCGCTGACCAATACCGTGCTGGGTGGTCTGGCAAGCGAGGACAACCTTTTGACAGCTCTGGAAACGGCAAAGCTTGAGGCCGGGTATGATATAAACAAAATACGGGATGATTTTGCCGAGGGCAGGAGGGGAGTCGTATCCTTTGTCTACAATGATATCAGGGAGACCCTGTATTACGTGCCGGTATACCGCACGGACTGGATGCTGACATATCTGATCAGGGAGAGTATCATAAGCGAACAGATAGACACCATATCGGACGGGATCGTTACCAGAAGCCTTGTGATGTCGCTTGTGATCATTTTTATGCTGATCCTGATATTTACGACGGTGATGATCCAGAACAGAAGATCAACGATCCTTCTGATGGAAAAAGAAACCTCCGAGATGATGCAGCAGGAGTTAGAGGAGAGGATCGCCCTGCAGGATGAGCTGCTGGAGCAGGAGCAGAAGAGAGCCCAGCTTGACAACATGATCACGGCACTGGCATCGGACTACAGGAGTGTCTACTACGTTGATCTGGCGATGGATTCCGCTGTTTGCTACAGAAATGATCCGGATGATGAGGTGGACAGGGATGAACGGTTTGTGTTCTCGGAGGAGTTTTCAGATTATGCGCAGAAATATGTTTCCGGGGATTACAGACAGCATTTCCTGGATTTTATAAAGCCGGAAAATATCCGAAAGGAGCTTAGTGACAATAAGATCATAGCGTACAGATATCTTGTCAGAAAGGATGATACCGAAAGATACGAGATGCTGCGCATAGCGAGTGTCAACAGCGACGAAAAAGGCTCCTCCGGCGAGATACAGGCAGTGGGCGTGGGCTTTACGGATATAGATGCGGAAATGCGTGACTCCCTTGTCAAAAATCAGGCACTCTCCGATGCGCTGAAGACTGCGGAGGAAGCCAGCAAGGCAAAAACAGTATTTTTGTCCAGCATGAGCCATGAGATCCGAACACCTATGAATGCCATCATAGGTCTTGATTCGCTGGCCTTGAATGAGGAGAACCTCTCGGGATCCACCAGGGATTATCTGGAGAAGATAGGCACGAGCGCAAGGCATCTGTTAAGCCTTATCAATGATATTCTGGATATGTCCAGAATAGAATCCGGACGCATGACCCTTAAAAATGAAGAGTTTGAGTTTTCAAATCTCATAGAGCAGATCAATGTGATCTTCAATAGTCAGTGTCAGGAAAAGGGGATCAAGTATGACTGTCATATTCAGGGAAGCTTTTCTGACTATTATATAGGTGACAGCATAAAGCTCCGTCAGATCCTCATCAATATTCTGGGGAATGCGGTAAAGTTTACGCCCGGCGGCGGCTCTGTGGATTTTAAGATCATAAAAACGGGCGGATTTGACGGCAGGAGCGCACTACAGTTTGAGATCAGCGACACCGGCATCGGCATGAGCGAGGAGTATCAGGCTAAGCTGTTCGAGGCCTTCAGCCAGGAGGATCCGGGAGCCAACAGTAAATACGGAAGCTCAGGTCTTGGAATGGCTATTACCAAGAGCCTGGTGGAGATGATGAACGGCAAGATCACGGTAAAGAGTGAAAAAAATGTCGGTACCACCATCACTGTAAATGTTACGCTCCTGGATTCTGACAGAAAGCTTTCGGACGAATCGGATTCCCCGGAGCTGCGACCACAGGAAATGAAGGCTCTCGTGGTGGATGATGATGAAGTGGCCTGCGATCAGGCGAAGCTTGTGATGTCTCAGGCGGGAATACCGACGGAGACCGTGCGTTCGGGCAGGGAAGCCGTTGAGATGGTGAGATTATCACAGGCACGACAGGAGCCCTACAATCTGATCATAGTAGACTGGCAGATGCCGGAGATGGACGGAGTCGAGACTGTAAGGCAGATCCGTGCGATCATGGGGGATGAGACCGCTGTCATCATACTGACTGCCTATAACTGGGATGATATTTATGATGATGCCATCGTAGCGGGAGTTGACAGCTTCATAGCAAAGCCTATCTTTACCGAAAATCTTCTGAATGAGTTTAAGGTCGTTCACAAGAGGAAGAAGACGGCAGCTTCGCAAAGCATCAGGAGAGCCGAGCTGAAGGGCAGGAGAGTATTGATGGCGGAGGACATGGAGATCAATGCCCGGATCATGGTGGAAATACTGTCTATGCGCGGTATAGAGACGGATCATGCAGCAAACGGCAGAATAGCGGTTGAGCTGTACGAATCCAAGCCGGAGGGCTATTATGATGCCATCCTCATGGATCTGAGGATGCCGAAGATGGACGGCCTGGAGGCTACCAGAAGGATACGTTCATCAGGCAGGGCTGATGCCGGTGTTATCCCTGTGATAGCCCTGACGGCAAACGCCTTTGACGAGGATGTACAGCAGAGCCTTCAGGCCGGTCTGAATGCGCATCTCAGCAAGCCGATAGAGCCGGAGGTACTGTTTGAAACTCTGGAGAAGTTGATCAGGGAGTAGAGCAGATCTGACAAAAAATCCTGTTGTGTGTCCGTAAAAAAGGTGATATACTCTTGGTAATACAGCAGGAGATGATATCGGGGGCATAAACTTTTCGGGGAGAGCCTCCGATATCATAGATGAAACAGGGATGTTTTTTCATAATTCAAAGGAGTGATCAATATGGCAGGTATTTCAATGTATTCGGACAGCTCGGCTGTCAACAGGCTGTTTTCCGGTCTGTCAAAGAGCAGTACAGGTCTGGAGAGTGTGATCTCTGACTATGGTACCTTGAAGAGCGGCAGCTATTACAAACTCAGTAAAGCTTTTTACTCGGATCTGAAATCCGGTGTTTCTGCTTCGGACAATTCTGCAAAGAAATCCGGGTATGATTACTATGACCACAAATCCGCAAAGAAGGCTACAGGTGAGTACACTTACTACGACTATGCCACCGGCAAATATGTCAAGAGCAAGGACGGCACCACAAAGGCAGCATCCGACAGCGGCAAGACGGCAGCTTCCGAGGCGTCACAGAAGACAGACAACAAAGAGGTTATCTCAGCAGCCAACGACGTTATGGATTCGGCTGCGAAGCTTGTGTCTACGGGATCTTCATCTGTATTTAGAAAGACTGATATCAAGGATGAGTCGGGTAACGCTTCGTACGGATATAATAAGGACAAGATCTATGATTCGGTGTCCAAATTTGTCGACGATTACAACAAACTCATAGACACGGCATCAAAGAGCGACAGCAAATCTGTTTCCAGTTACGTGTCTTCACTAAACTCAGCTACAAAGGCTGAATCTGCACTCCTGTCCGAGATCGGCATTACTGCTGACAAGGACACGGGTAAGCTCTCGGTTGATGAGGATACCTTCAAAAAGTCGGATATGACCACGGCCAAGAGCCTGTTTAACGGTACCGGTTCTTACGCATATCAGGTGTCTTCAAAGGCATCCATGATCAATTACTATGCCGCCAATGACGCTTCGTCTGCAGGCACCACATATTCGGCAAACGGAGCACTGAATACCGCAAGCTATTCGGCAGGAGATCTGCTGTCTGCCATGGTATAACGGCAGCGTTAATTTGCGGTTGGGTTGAATTGTATCTGAAATATACAGCACCTCTTTTTGGGGGGGTGCTGTTTTTTTGTTGATGCAAAGAGAGTGTGCGATAGTGACTGTGAACAGTAACGGATTTTGAAAAAATTTACAAAAAAATGTAGATATCCATATGTAAAAATAGTATAATTGCATAATACATAAGATTCATGATTGTGATCAAAAAGAAACTTACTGTATTTGGTAGATAAGGAGGGATGGTTGTGAAACAGACTTATGCTAAGAGCGACAGGGGAGATTTACAGGAGGCATTGAGGGGAATAGGAAAACCCGATGCCATCATCATGATCTCGAACGGTAAACAGTTTGAACAGCATGTCAGAGAGCTGAATGCGGCATTGCCGGATGTGCCCAGTATTGCAGGCACCGGGCATTTTTACGGAAATTCGGTTAAGGAGGGCGGAGTAGGACTTATAGCTCTTTCCGGTGTTAACGCGGTGGCGGGCGTGATGAATTATGCTTCCACAATGCCGGTTCATGATGTAGGGGCTTTACAGAAAAACGTATCTTCAATATCGGCTTCATCCAAGGACACGATCTGCATCGATATCTGCACCGGCAATGATGCCTGTGTTCTGACATCTATGGACAGTGTATTGGGGAAGAGCCACATATCACTCATAGGCGGAACATCCATGGATCCGCTGGTTTCCGTAAACGGAGAGATCTATTCCGACGCATCCGTTTATATCCTGATAAAGAATCCGGGAGGCAGGATAAAGGCATACAAGGAAAATCTT
>JAFYAD010000008.1 GCA_017540915.1 Lachnospiraceae bacterium | reverse complement strand
GGTATTAGCGTATTTGATTGCGTTCTGCAGAGCCTTTCCGATATCTTTCTCGTGTTTGGTGGAAATGGATTCCACTATGGCCTCCACGGCCAGCTTGCTGGCAAGATCACCGGCAGCGTAACCGCCCATGCCGTCTGCCACGATAAAAAGATTGGGAAGGTCTCCCAGTGGTCTCTCGCTGCAGAAGCAGAAATCCTGATTTGAGCTTCTGCGCTTTCCCACGTCTGTGATGGAATAGCTTTTCATGATAAATGTTTTCTCCGTAACTGTCCACAGGCCCCGTCTATATCCCGGCCCATTTCTCTTCTTATAGTACCATTTATTCCTTTTTTTTCAAGTTTTTTAAGAAACGCCTCGACAGACGCTCTGTCGGGCTGTTTAAATCCCGCCTCAGTCACAGGATTTACCGGTATCAGATTGACATGCGCATTCAAACCCTTTAGTAACTGAGCAAGCTTTTCCGCATCCCCGTCACTGTCATTTTCTCCCGCCACGAGGGCATATTCGAAGGTTATGCGTCTTCCGGTGGTCTCAAAATAATAAGCCGCGGTCTTTACCAGCTCATGTATCTCCACCGACTTTGCCACCGGCATGAGTTTCTCTCTCTTTTCCTGGTCCGGAGCATGCAGCGAGATCGCCAGTGTTATCTGCAGCTTCTCATCCGCCAGCTTTCGCATCTTTTCCACAAGTCCGCAGGTCGATACCGTGATGTTGCGCGCACTGATATTGATGCCGTGCGGATCATTGATGATGCGTATAAATGATAAAAGATTATCGTAATTGTCCAGCGGTTCTCCCGTACCCATGACCACGATATTGGATACCCTGACTCCTGCATGAGCCTCTATACCGTATATCTGTCCCGCCATCTCGGAGGGTCTTAGATTTCTCACCAGACCGCCTATGGTGGATGCGCAGAATCTGCATCCCATGCGGCATCCCACCTGGGATGATATGCACACGCTGTAACCGTGTTCGTATTTCATCAGGACACTCTCAACCGCTGCCCCGTCTTCCATGGCAAAAAGATATTTTCTGGTGCCGTCTATACCGGAGATCTGAAGATCGGCAACAGATGGTCTCGGGATGTAACACTCCGAATCCAGCTTCTGTCTCAGAGTCTTTGAAACATTGGTCATCTCCTCAAAGGAGACCGCCCGTTTCGCGTGGAGCCACTCAAATATCTGCCCCGCCCTGAACCCGGGTTCCCCGAGAGTCTTCATATATTCACTTAACGCGTCCATATCCATGGACAGGATATCAATTTTCTGATTCAAATATAACACTCCAGGCTGTACAGCAGCTACCCATCAGTCAGCATAGCTGACAGCTCTCCTGAAAGGAAAGCCAATGAACATTATACCACATATTGCACCTATTGCAAATTCTAACTGTTCTTTTTCTTAAACAATGCCATAAAGAATCCGTCATTGTCCTCGGTGATGAAGAGCTGCCTGCTGCTGACCAGCTCGAAATCCCCATGTTTTTCAAGGAATGTCATCACATTGCCGTCGTTTTCTTTTTTATTGACGGTGCACGTAGAGAACACCAGCTTTCCGCCGGGCTTCACATAGGAGGCGATATTATCCAGTATCTGCTGCTGTAACAATGCCAGCTCATCTATATCTTCGGGCTTCACCCTGTATCTGATGTCCGGTTTTTTGCGGAGCACTCCCAGTCCTGAGCAGGGAAGATCCGCTATGACCACATCCATCTCCCCGTCAAAATCTTCGTCGTGTTCCCTGGCATCCCAGAGCCTGGTATCTATGTTGAACACCTGCATACGCTCCGCGTTTTCCGCGATATGATCAAGCTTTTCCTCGGAGATGTCGCAGGCGATGACACAGCCTCTGTCCCCCGCTTTCTCCGCAGCATGTATAGCCTTGCCACCCGGCGCGGCACAGACGTCCAGTATCACATTGCCCTTCTCAATCTGAGCCAGCTCCACCACCATCTGGCTCGCCTTATCCTGAACATAGAAAAGACCGTTGTTGAAGCTTTCCAGAGCGCTCAGATGATCGAAACCCTCGATGAAAAATCCGCTCCTGGTGCCCTCGATGGGAGTTGCCTTGACGCCCTCTTTTTTGAAATGCTCCAGAAGCTCGTCGCTGGTGAGATTGCTGGTGGAGGTCCTGACTGCGCATTTGGCGGGCACCAATAAAGCCTCGCACATAGCCTTCGTCACATCCTCACCGTAGCTCTCATCCCAGAGCTTCAATATCCATTCCGGAACGGAATACTGTGTTTCCCTGTTATCTGAAAGTTCCGCCATTATGTCTCCCCTTGATCTGTCGGCATTTCGAAGTACCGCATTCACATATCCGGAAAGGCTCTTAAGCCCCCGTTTTTTTACCAGATTAACCGCCTCATCTATGGTGGCATGCACCGGTATCCTGTCCATAAAGAACATTTCGTAGATACCAATGCGAAGCACCGCCAGTATCAGCGGTTTCAGCTTTTTGACCGGAGTGTTTGACACACGTCCTATGACGGCATCCAGAAAGATCCTCTTCTCGTATATGCCGCTCGCTTCGCGCTTTATGAAGCTTCTCTTTTTTTTCTCGAGATAAACATATTTGTCGCACACATCTGAAACGGCTTTTGTCAGGAAAACGCCTTTAGCCGCCGCCATCAGGATGTCGCAGACCAGTTCTCTCTCGGAAGGTTCTCTGTTATCCAAGGATATCTCCCTCTTTTATCTTAACTCCCCGCAGGAAATCTGCCGAGTTCATGCGCTTTTTGCCCTCAAGCTGAAGCTCTGCTATCTCTAAGACAGTGCCGTCTCCACAGGCTACCGCCAGTGTATCATCCGCCAGCAGCACCGTTCCGGCGGCAGCGTTTTGTAGCTTAGCCTTCGGAAAGCTGTCCTTACCGTAGGGAACAGTATCCCATATCTTCAGCATTTTCCCGCCCAGCTTGGTATAGGCTGCAGGCCAGGGATTAAAGGCCCTTACCTTTCTGTCTATGACAAAAGCATCTTCCGTAAAATTGATCTCGCCCATAGACTTTTTGATCATGCCAACCTTTGTGGCAAGGCTCTCGTCCTGAGGCGTATATGTGGCAGTTCCGTCCACGATGTGCGGAATAGTGTCCATCAAAAGCTCTGCTCCAAGCTCTGACAGCGCATCGAAAAGCGTTCCGCCTGTGTATTCGCGTCCTATTGAGATAAAACGGCTCGATATTATATCTCCTGTGTCAAGACCCACGTCCATCTTCATGATGGTGACTCCGGCCTTGTCGTCTCCGTTCAGTATCGCCCACTGTATCGGAGCCGCGCCTCTGTATTTTGGCAGGAGCGAAGCATGAATATTGATGCATCCAAGCGGCGGCATATCCAGTATCTCAGCGGGCAGTATCTGCCCGAAAGCAGCCACCACTATAAGATCCGGGCTGTAGCTCTTAAGCTTATCCACCGCCTCGGGCTCACGCACCTTTACCGGCTGGAACACAGGTATACCCAGCTCCTCGGCACAAACCTTCACATCCGGCGGTGTCAATGTGCCGTGACGCCCCACCGGTTTGTCAGGCTGGGTCACCGTCAGCACCACATCAATGTTATCATCCGAAGCCAATGCCTTCAACGCATTAACGGCGAAATCCGGGGTGCCCATAAATATAACTCTGATCAATCCTCTTCATCCTCCTCGTCCTGATTAACGTCGAAGACTTCGCCCTCAACCTTCTCAGTGTATATATGTCCGTCAAGGTGGTCTATCTCATGGC
>JAFYAD010000085.1 GCA_017540915.1 Lachnospiraceae bacterium | reverse complement strand
GTAATGATAGCAACATCCTTTGTATATTCAACGACTGTGCTTGGGGTTGATTGGGGAGATAAAGCAGGATATATCGTGACCGTCCTTCTGTGTCTTGTGATCTTTAGCGCTGTATTTGGATGTGTAGTAGGTTTATGGGGAAAGAACAGAACCATGTGTCAAAGCAGTGTATTGATGTTTTCAATGCTGTGCGGATATCTGGGAGGATCGATAACCCCGCTTTATCTGCTTGAAAACATGCCGGTGCTCAAATTCATAATTAGGATCAGCCCCCTTTACTACACAAACAGAGCGATAATAAGTCTTTATAACGGAATCCTTGATGAGAAAACTATGTACAGCATACTGGTGCTTCTCGGACTTACATCGGCATTTACCATTCTTGGTATAGGACTTGGAAGGAAGGTGACGAAAAAAGTATGAGCAGTGTAATGAAAAATACATTCACGCTTTTTAAAAGAAATAAGGAAATGATCTACCTGATAACAATACAGCCGATCATGATCTTTCTATTGATGTCTTTTCTTCTGCCGTATACAACAACGCATAATGTCATTGTTTCAAATGACAGCACATCTGAAGCAGCAATAAAGATAGTGGAGGATCTTCGGTCATTGGAAGGAATCAAGGTACAGGAGACCTCGGAGGATAAGATTACGGAAAAGTTAAGCGGAGGGAACGCAGAGTTAGGGATAGTCATTAAAGAAACCCGGGGAAGCGATGTTTTGTCAGTCAGCTTTATTGTCATCGGAGAGTCTGAAATAGAAAGTGTTGTAGAACTCTGTGTAACGGAAAGTCTGAGGGCAGGAAAGGAAAATAATGAATCGGTCGTATCAGTAAATGATGCGAAAAAGAAATGGCTTTCGATATCAAATTCCCTTGCTTTTATGATATTCAAGACGCTTACAGCAGGGAATCTTCTGGGAGCGCTTATCATTGAAGAACGCAAAAACCGTATGAAGGATCGTATCCTTTTAAGCGGTACATCAAAAGGTGCGTATCTCCTGGGTATGTCAATCGTCTATCTTGTTTTTATGATGCTGGGTTCGATCATCTATTACCTTGTGGGACTGGTGCTTAACTTTGATTTCGGTATGCGTAATTCGCTGGGATTTTTACTGATGCTTTTCGTGAGCAATGTGCTTTCGGTATCAATTTATGTTTTCTTTGCGGCATTTCTTAGAAAAGAAGAATCTCTGGGATTTGTCGGAACCTTCATTCTGATGCCGATGGCGTTGTTTGCGGGAGTGCTGTTTCCGTACCGGTTTATGCCGGGGGTAATGCAAAGGATAGGCGCATGTTTTCCTCAGAGATGGATCGGGCTTGGAATAGAAAAGATACAGACAACCGGGTCCGTGATCAGTTGCTGGAAAGAAGCACTGATGGTTCTCGGATTGTCAGTCATATTGTTCATCATAGGAATAAACCATGAAAACAGTCAAAAGAATAAAGGGAGGATTAAAACCAATGAGTAACATTACATCAAAATCAAGAAAAAACAGAAAAGGGCTTGGCCTTAAGGAGATTATCCTTGTAACACTTTTTTCGGTACTTACCTTTGTTATCAGTATGGTAACGGCAATTCCGTTTGCTTCATCCGTAATGCTGCAGCTTTATGCCGGATATGCACTTATGGCAATTATTTCGGGACCTGTTTATGTACTTATGATCAGCAAATCCTCAAAGACCGGAACGCAGATTCTTTTCTTTGGAATAAAAGCGTTATATTTTCTTCTCATGGGACAGGTGCTTACCGGTGTGATTTTCCTGGTTGCCGGCTGCATTTGTGAAGGGATCTGCTTAAAGGACGGCTATCATAATCCATTACGCGCAGGGGCTGCTTATGCTCTGCATACGACTGTTTATGGTCTTGGCAGCTTCTTTCCGGTGATCATTCTTGGGGATAAATATGCTCAGGGGTTGATTGATAAAGGGTATGCTGAGGAAACAGTGGACACTATGGTAAACACTTACAGAAATCCTGTGATTGTAATCACTGTTGTCCTTGTGCTTGTTGTAACATCTGCGATCGGAATGTTTATAGGGTATCTTTTGATGAAAAAGCAGTTTGCGCCTGCC
Organism: Lachnospiraceae bacterium; assembly: GCA_017540915.1. The sequence goes on along the minus strand of JAFYAD010000085.1, from coordinate 10,707 downwards.
GGCATCGTGGACGGAGAATGAAGAACACCGACATACGGGTTCGTATGGTGGCTCTTCTCATAACGTCAGTCGGCATTCTCGTCATCCGATCGGAGTATGCCGTATATCTGAGTTTGCTGATTGCAACCATATGGACAAGCCTTATTCTCGGATTCAGGAAAGTATTCCCGCAGATTATCTTATTTGCGTCATTGGAGCTTTTGTTGTTTCTCATAAAGGATGTAAGAGCGGTAGGAAACCTGCCGCTTCTTCTCGTGTATCTCAGAAGACTTATCATAGCGGTAATTGCAGCATATCCGGTTGCAAAGGCACCGACAGGAAAGCTGATAGCTTCTTTTGACAAACTTAAGGTTCCGAGATCAATCACGATTTCGCTTGCGGTTCTGTTCCGTTTTCTTCCAACTGTGGGGATGGAATATTCCGCCATCAGACGGGCGCAGAGATATCGTGAGATAGGAACATCCTTTAGAACAACCATAACCCGGATACCGCAGCTTTTTGAATATACGATAGTTCCGTTGCTTATCAGGACTACAAAGGTTGCAGATGAACTTACTGCATCGGCGGAAGTAAGAGGCATGAGGCTGAAAGGAGATTACAATCCGTATTATGAGGTGAGGATGCGGATATCTGACTGGCTTGCACTTGTTGCCGTGTTCCTGTGTGCAACAGGGATATATTATGTGGAATATGTTTGTGGGAGAGTGATGTGAAGTGATCGAACTTAAAAATGTCAGCTTCAGATACGGATTTGGAAAAAAGAAGGAAGATAATCTATCGGATATTTCATTGCAGATAAAAGCCGGTGAGTGCGTGATTGTTACGGGAGAGAGCGGCTGTGGAAAAACTACGCTCACAAGAGTACTGAACGGGCTTTGTCCCAATTATTTTGAGGGGGTGATAAACGGGACGTATATTCTGAACGGAGAGCCGGTTTTTTCCTCAAAGGAGGGAAAGCCGACAGATATTGATGAGGAATATAAAAAAAGTCTTGATGATATCGGAATGCTGGCAGGAAATGTATTTCAGGATCCCAGAAGTCAGTTTTTTTCAATAAATACCACCGATGAGATCGTACTGGCTATGGAGAACCGGAACTTTACCAGAGAGCGGATGAATGATCGTCTGAAAGAAATAGACGATCTTATGGGAATAGAGAAGTTACTTGATAAAAATGTGTTTAAACTATCCAGCGGTGAAAAACAAAAGGTTGCCATAGCGGCAGCATGTTCAGTGGAACCCAAAGTACTTATAATGGATGAACCGTCAGCCAATCTCGATACTGAGGGCACAGTACAACTGAGAGAACTTTTGAAAAAATTAAAGACAAAAGGCTATACCATTGTGATATCCGAACACAGAATGGGGTACTTAAAAGAACTGGCAGACCGAATGATCGTAATGCGTGACGGTCGGATAGAAAGGGTATTTGAAGCAGGTGATTACAACAGATTGTCTGATGATGAAATGATAAAAATGGGGCTTAGGGTTCTTTCTGAAATACCTGAATTTGTACCCACGAACAGAAAAATGGGGGATAGCCCCGTTCTGATAGTGGACAATATAAGGTTTAAGCATGGTAAGAAGGTGGTACTGAATAACTTTTCGGCATGTTTTTATCGTGGAGAAATAACCGCTATTACCGGAAGAAACGGAGTTGGAAAGACAACTCTGTGCAGGATCATTGCCGGAGAACTCAGTCAGCAGGTGGGAACTGTCAGAATCTTTGGTGAAGCCATTCCCACCGGAAAACGCATCAGGGATTGCTTTTTTGTGGGACAGGATGCAGATTATCAGATATTTACGCCGACGGTATTACAGGAAGTAACACTTAATACCGGTCTTAATGGAGATGAAAAAAACGTTGAAGACATTCTTAACAGGTTTGATCTCCGGGAATATAAGAGTCGTCATCCGGCTTCTTTGTCAGGAGGACAAAAGCAAAGGGGCATTCTTGCTGCGGCGCTTCTCAGGAACAATCCGATACTCATACTCGATGAACCTACCAGTGGATTGGACGGGAGACATATGAGGATCATAGCCGGGTATTTGAGGAATGCAGCCCAAAATGGCACATGTATATTGGTAATCACTCATGACAGTGAATTCATAAATATAGTGGCAGATAAAGTGCTGAATATGAAGTAGTTTTCATTTTGAAATCAGTCGTTGGAAAAGCAGTACATTTTTCCACGCTAAAAAAATAAAAATCAGTGTCACAACAAAAAAAATTTAAAAATCAGTTGACAAAGAGGTTAGCGAGTGCTAACATTCCATCGTTAGCAGAGGCTAACGAAAGGAAGTTACATAAAATGTACTATTATTTAAGAAAGAGAGAGCATAAGGTAATTACGGCGATCATGATGTGCCTGATCCTGCTGTCAGGAATGCCGCAGATAGTATTGGCAGATGCAGCCTATTCCTCGTGGGCAGAATACAAAGAGGCAAACTCTTTGGAGACATTTACCTGGAATCAGGTTACAGATGCTATTGAGGAAACCCTGAATGCTGCAGTAGCAGATTATCAGGCGGGTGATACCGAGGCGGCTTTAACGCAGGTATCTATAGCCAAAAACGCCTATTGGGGCGAATCGGGTCTTAAGATTGAAATGCAGCGTAAGCTTCCCGGTGCCAGCAAGAAAACGGTGGAAACGGATTTTTCAAAGCTGAATTCCGGGATCAAGGCAGGCGAAAGTGTTGAGGATGTAACGACTGATAAGGATGTTCTGATAGCGGATCTCCGTCTGGCCGCCAACAAGCTTGACGGTGTAGAGGAAGAGGTACAGATCGCGGAGGAGAAAGAGACCGCAGCCACAGCCTTGTTCGCGGATGCCTATTATGCCACCTGGGAGGAATACGCAACGGCTGCCGGCATTCCCGTTTCCGTTGAAAAATGGAATGATGTTGCGGATGCGATGGCGGAGGTATTCCGTGAGGCAAAGGCAAAATATGCGGCAGGAGATATGGAGGGTGCATATGCCTGCGTGAATAACGGCTATTACGGATATTACGAAACCACCGGATTTGAACGCAATACAATGGGATTTATCTCAGGAGCCAGAAAGTCGGAGGTGGAGCTTCAGTTTTCCGCAGCCAAGTCTGCCACAAAGGACGGCTCGGCAGAAGAGTTCAATAAAGCAGTGGATATACTGCGTACAATGATCCACACCGATGCCAACAAGCTGGACGGAGTGGACGAAAATGGTGAAGTGACCGGGACATCAAGGTCGGCTGCCGTAGCGAAGTTCCTTGCATGCTTTACCATAATCCTCAGAGAAGGCTTTGAGGCCATTCTGGTGGTGGGAGCGATCATAGCCTATCTGATCAAGACCACACAGAAATCCGAGAGCGAAAGAAAACGTCAGCTTCGCCCGGTATATATCGGAGCTGTTCTGGGTGTTGTATTGAGCTTTGTTTCGGCATGGGCGCTGAATCAGTTAAAGCTGGCAAACAGTGCCAGTCAGGAAGTGATCGAAGGTGTGACGGCGCTGATCGCGGTAGTGGTTTTGTTCTGGGTATCCAACTGGATGGTTTCCAAGTCGGAATCCGAGGCATGGGATGCATATATCAAGAGCAAGGTTGGAGAAGCCGCCGGCAGGGGTTCTACGGTTGCATTGGCATTCACGGCTTTTCTGGCAGTATATCGTGAAGGCGCGGAGGTGATCCTGTTCTATCAGCCCATGCTGACGGGCAAGGATACGAACATGGTGTGGCTTGGCTTTGCGTTAGGCTGCGTCTGCCTGGTGTTTGTATATCTGGCGATCCGCCTGCTGTCTGTAAGGCTTCCGCTTAAGCCCTTCTTTCTGGCGACCAGTATACTGATGTCGATCATGTCTATCGCCTTTTTGGGCTCCGGCATCAAGGAGCTGATCGAGGGTGACGTGATAACAATGTCTTCTCCGGCGTGGGTGGCATGGATCCCGTCAAATGCGCTGCTGGAGGTGCTGGGAATATATCCCTGCGTGCAGACTGTGGTACCGCAGCTGATACTGCTGGCGATCACTGTAGTGACCTTTATCTATTGGATGAAGAAAAACAGCAAGCTGGTGCAGGAGGCTAAAGCCTCAAAATAACAATGTATGAACAGGCACAAAAACCTTTCATAGATAAAACAATCAATTATTTCCAATAAGGAGGATCAACAAATGAAAAAGCGTAACGCAGCTATTTTTTGTGCGTCTCTGCTTGCAGTATCTGCATTGGCAGGCTGTGGCAGTGACAAATCCGCAGCAACAACAGACACAGGTTCATCTGAATCCGTAACGGCAGAGGTATCTGAGCAGAGCACGGATGCCGCAACAGATGGTGCCGGATTCACGGAGTACCCGATCTTTGAGGATGAAGCACTGAATTTCATCAATCTCTCTGCGGTTTATTTCCAGTCAGTACCTATGACAGACAGCGAGAGCCAGGATTACAAGGCAGAGGATTACGATATCCATCTTGAGGCAGATATCTCAGCCCTGGATAACAACCTTGGTTACGGTGTCGGTGACTGGGTACCGTATCTGAAGGTGGATTATTCAATCGTGGATTCCTCAACCAAGCAGGCAGTAACAGATGGAACCTTCATGCCGATGGCAGCTTCCGATGGTCCGCACTACGGCAACAACATCAAGCTTGATCCGGGTACATACGATATCACCTTTACGATCCACAGCCCGGGTGAAAACAACTATCTCATCCACTCTGATGCAGAGACAGGCCCCGGCGGACTGCTCTCAGATGTATTCGGAAACGGACCTTTGACTTACACTTATGAAGGCTGGAATTTTGCCGGACTTGAGTGATCGGTAACAAAGCATTTCATTTATAAGGAACACAGACGGCGCACCGGTTTTTTCCGGTGTGCCGCGGTGCGTTAAAAAGAGTTTTGAAAGTTACGAATTTTGGAGCATAAATATGTGGACGTATCTGATATATACCATAAAAGCGATCCTGATGGCAGCAACCATTACCGGAATAGCAGTTGGTGATACCCGCCTGTCCGGAAAGAAGGCGGAGGTTCGCGTGGTGCATGCGGGCGTGTTGGCCGGTCTGGCAGGAGCCGTGATAGTGGCACTTTTGCGAAATCATACAAGCCTGATCAAATCGGCATCGCTAAACAGCGTGATCTACATTGTATCCCTGACAGCCTTTACGGTTTTTGTGATCCTGCAGATCCTTGGTGCGGCAACAAAGAACAGAAGACTTACGGGAATGCCACAGTATGCGGCTTTATCAGTGTTTCTGGCAGCACTCATGATCTATTCCTTTCCGGAGGTCATGATGTACCCGTACAAGATACTGTTGTCTGAGAAAACTGTTTTTTCCACGGCATATCTGATGAATATGATAGGGATACTGTTCGGCGTGATATTGTCGCTTCTGGTGTATCTGGCTGCTGTACAGTGCGTGAAAAGAACAGAAAAAAATAAGGCTCGTGCGCTTACGATCGCGGAATCGGTGATCCTGGAGGTGATCATGGTTTCCGGGATTTTTTCTGTTCTTTTGCAGAACGGGACCATCAGGTCAAATCATGCAGTCTTTTCATTTGTGGTATTTGTAAAAAACCATAATGTATATTTCCTGACTGCGGCGCTGATAGTGGCTCTTTTACCGGCGATTGGTCTTCTGATCAGGGGGCTTCGTGTGAATGAGCCCTACAATAATCCCGCCGAACACAGAAAGATCCTGGCAAAGTGGCGTAAAAACCGCAGGTGGGCGGCTACACTTGTGTTGTTTTCCATACTTGGCTTTTTGACGGTTACGGTCATGGAGGATATAAATTCACGGGAGGTCACTCTTTCTCCGGTGGAGGATATCGATTCTGACGAAGAGAACATGTATGTGCCGTTTGATATGGTAAGTGATGGTCATCTTCACCGTTTTGCCTATACTACCGAGTCCGGCACCCAGATCAGGTTTATCGTGATCAAAAAGCCTAATTCCCAGTCCTACGGAGTAGGGCTGGATGCATGCGATATCTGTGGAGAGGCAGGATATTACGAGAGAGACGGACAGGTTGTGTGCAAGCGCTGTGATGTCATCATGAATATCAGTACCATTGGATTTAAGGGGGGATGCAATCCGATCGTGATCCCCTATGAAATAAAGAACAGCAGGATCATCATTCCCATCAGCGGATTGGTGGAGCATGAAAAGAAATTTCGGAAATAAGGTGTAAATATGTTTATACGGATGATCGCAAAAGCGTTTTTCAGACAGTGGAAAAAGATGGCGATGATCGCATTCACGATCGCGCTGGGAGCATCGCTGGCAACAGCCATGCTTTCCGTGATGCTGGATGTGGGTGATAAGGTAAATCAGGAGCTGAAGGCATACGGAGCAAATATAACGGTGGTGCCGAAGGGAACCTCGGTCTTATCCTCCCTCTATGAGATGGGAGAGGATGAGAACATCTCCGGAGCCTACCTGAAGGAGGAAGAGCTCGGTAAGATAAAAACGATCTTCTGGGCTTTCAATATTGCGGATTATGCTCCGTTTGTGAATGCGGAGCTAACGCTGGATAACGGAGACACCGTAAAGATGCGCGGAACATGGTTTAATCACCACCTGAGTCTTCCCACCGGCGAGGAGCTTGATGCCGGAGTGACATCAATGAGGAGCTGGTGGGATGTGACCGCCGGCGACTGGCTTGACGAACAGGATGACAGTGGTCTCATGCAGGCGATGGTGGGACGTGATCTGGCGGAAAAAGAAGGGCTTCACGCGGGTGATGTGCTGCATCTGCAGGGAAGCAGCGCAGACGCGGAGGTGAAGATCACCGGAATCTTCGATGCCGGCGGCGATGAGGACAGCGAAATATATGTTCCGCTTGATCTGGCTCAGGAGCTGGCGGGACTGGAAGGAAAGATCGACAGTATAGAGGTGTCGGCACTGACAACACCCGATAATGAACTTGCTGAAAAAGCGGCAAAGGATCCCTCCTCGCTTTCGGTATCCCAATATGAAACCTGGTACTGTACAGCTTATGTGAGCTCCATATGCTATCAGATCGAGGAAGTGATCAGCGATTCTGTTGCGTCGGCAGTACGTCAGGTGGCAGATTCCGAGGGACAGATCTTAGAGAAGACACAGCTTTTGATGGTATTGATCACGATCCTGTCACTGATAGGTGCGGCACTGGGAATCTGTAATCTGGTGACGGCATCCGTAATGGAGCGCTCTCAGGAGATAGGACTGATGAAAGCGATAGGTGCGCATAATATTGCGATCACAGCACTGGTGCTGACCGAAATATTCTGTACGGCATTGATAGGTACTGCATTGGGATTTTTTGCCGGGATCGGCTTTGCCCAGATCATCGGACATACCGTATTCCAGTCGGCGATCTCTGTCAAACCGATGGTAGTTCCCATTGTGATAGTGCTGGTCGCACTGGTAACACTGGTGGGATGCATCCCTGCGATCCGTATGCTGCAGAGTCTGAGACCGACGGAAGTGCTGCACGGGAGGTGACAAGGTAACGATGAAAAAGAGAAAAATGTATTTCAGGATGATCACGGCATCCCTGCTGCGAAGGCGCTCCAGAATGATCATAGCCCTGCTCGCGATAGCCATAGGAGCGACAATACTGTCCGGATTGCTGACGATATATATTGATGTTCCGAGACAGATGAGGACACAGTTCAGAAACTACGGAGCAAACATGATCCTGACGCCCGCCGAAGAGCGGATACAACCGGAGGCGGTGGCTGCGGCTTTGTCCTTCATATCTCAGGATGAGATCGTAGGAGTCGCTCCCTATCGTTATGAGACTGTGAGGATCAACGACCGGCCCGTACTGGCGGCTGCAACCGATATGCAGGGAGCAAAGGCAGCCAGCCCCTTCTGGCGTGTGGATGGAGAGTGGCCTGATTCGGATGGAGAGATCATGGTCGGAAAGAATGTGGCGGATCTTTATCTTTTGCGTGTGGGCAGTAAAACTACCGCGACCTACATGCCGGAGGAGGCCATGGAAGACACGCTGGATAACAGCAGTGATTTTACGGTGACGGGAATATTAGACACCGGAGGAAAAGAAGAAGACTATGTTTATATGAGCTTTGCTGATATGCAGCAACTGACCGGCAAAGATAAAGGATATGACGTCTGTGAGCTTTCGGTCTCCGCGGACGCGGAGGGTCTGCGTGCCTATGCGGACCGGATAACCGGAGAGCTGTCCTCGGTCAACGCAAAGCTTGTTAAGCGTGTGACACAATCTGAGGACACGGTATTATCCAAGCTGCAGGCACTGGTGCTGTTAGTTACCGTGGTCGTGCTGATGCTGACCATGATCTGCGTTGCGACCACCATGACAGCAGTGGTTGCGGAGCGGCGTAAGGAGATCGGACTGCGAAAGGCTTTGGGAGCGTCCAACAGCAGTATCATAGCCGAGTTTATGGGAGAGGGTATCGTGCTGGGTGCTGTGGGCGGACTGCTGGGAGCGCTGCTTGGCTTCTGGTTTGCCCAGATAGTTTCCGTGAATGTTTTTAACAGCTCTATCGTGCTGATGCCATGGCTGGTGCCGGTAACACTGCTGGCATCCGTGCTGGTAACGGCAATTGCGTGTATGATACCTATCCGTTCCGCAACGGATGTGGATCCTGCGCTTGTCCTGAAAGGAGAATAAAAATGAGTGCACTTCTGGAATTAAAAAATGTATCCAAAGTATACGGAAGCCTCCATGCCCTGGATCATGTGAGTCTGAAGGTGGAGCAGGGAGAGTGGCTTGCCATAATGGGTCCCTCCGGCTCGGGAAAAAGCACAATGATGAATATCATAGGTGCTCTGGACAAAGCGACCGAGGGAGAGATACTGTTAGACGGTGTTGACATAGCAAAAAAGAGTGCAAAGGCACTTACAGAGATACGACGGGACAAGATCGGACTGATATTCCAGCAGTTCCATCTTGTAAGCTATCTGACGGCTGTTGAAAATGTTATGTTATCGCAGTATTATCATAGTGTGCCGGATGAAAAGGAGGCACTGGAAGCACTGGAGCGTGTAGGCTTAAAAGAGAGAGCCAGGCATTATCCGAGCCAGCTGTCCGGTGGAGAGCAGCAGCGTGTATGTGTAGCCAGAGCGCTGATCAATTATCCGGAGATCATCCTGGCGGATGAACCCACAGGAAATCTGGATGAGGCAAATGAAGAGATAGTGGTGGAGCTGTTCAGAAGGCTTCACGAGGAGGGCACTACTCTGGTGGTCGTAACCCACAATCCGGAGGTGGCAGAGGTAGCGCAGCGCACCATAGTGCTGCGGAACGGTAAGGTGGAACGTGAGACTGTCAATCCGAATTTTACCGGAAAGATCAAACATATCACGCTTCAGTAGGATCGATCCGATCCGTGATTCAGGAGGACAATATGAAAAAAAGGTTTATTGCGGCATTGATAACAGGCAGTATCATTTTGACAGGGTGCGGTTCGGGAAGTGTTGCATACAAGGACGGAACTTACGAAGCTCAAAGCTCGGTGTATCATACAGAGGATGGATCGGATGAGGGCAACGGATACGGTGTTGTGACCATCACCATCAAGGATGGTAAAATTTCAGACTGTGTGTTTAAGACATATGAGGAAGACGGTACGGAAAAGGGCGAGGATTACGGAAAAGAGGACGGCCGTATAGCGAACAAGGACTTTTACAATAAAGCACAGAAAGCAAATGCCGCCTGTGCGGAATACGCCGCTATGCTGGTGCAGAACGGTCAGTTGAAGGGTATAGATGCGATCAGCGGAGCAACCATCAATTATAACGAGTTTACAGAGGCGGTGAATAATGCGCTCTCACAGGCCAGGGAGTGAGCTGCTCCGGCATGCGGTCTGTCTTCTGATCACGGTCATACTGTTCATAGTGGTGCCTGCAGTCCGCTTGGCAGCCGTACATGGAGACGGAACCGACGCTGTCAGCTCGGCAACAACGATCTTAGAGCAGCCATCGGGTGCATATGTTGTATTCGTGAACCGGAACAGACATACAAATGCGGATAATCTTGACACCTGGATAAAATTCTTCTCCGGAGAAGAAATAGACTATATTTTTGAAGACATTTCGTGTATAGTGTCTTCGGCTGATAAAAGCGGATTGGAACTGGCGGAGAGCTTTCAAAGCCGTCTGCCGGAAAACCAGATGAAGCTGCGAACCGAGGATGCAACGCTGTTTTTGTCCAAGGTATACTATGGTGAATTCGATGTGGCGATCATGTCACGTGAGGCTTACCGGGCATACGGGGCGGAAGTGGTTACGGAATTGTCTTATATAATGCCCGTTATGTCGGGGGATGAATGAAATGAGAAGGATTAATGCGCGATTGAGTGCCGCGATCATGGGATTGTTTTTGGTTCACATGATATGGGGCGTTTTGGTAATGCTTGGAATTACAGCCGGTGGAAATCCGGCATTTCGTTTGCTGACCTGGTTGATGAGCGCGCTGATCGCTTTGCATATATTGATCGGGTGTAAGCTGACCATTGATACGCTGGTGGCGATCCGAAGATCGGGTGTATCCTACGCCGGAGCAAACCGCCTGTTCTGGATCCGCAGGATTTCAGGCTTTGCCATGATAATCTTTGTTGCTGCCCATATCTGGCTGTTTTCCGGACGAGAGCTGGAGGGGGCATTTTTGATGCCTCACTTCAATGTCATGGCGCTTTTGACGCAGATAGGTATGGTGCTCTCGCTGCTGATCCATCTGACGACAAACATACGCCCGTTAAAGAT
>JAFYAD010000084.1 GCA_017540915.1 Lachnospiraceae bacterium | reverse complement strand
GCCTTGACTCGGACTTCTGCTGATACAGATTTTCATCTATAACAATCTGCCGCGCTTCATCCATGGAATGACTACCAAGGAGGCGGGCTGTCTCTCTGGTCTCGACGAACCAAAATAAATGTTTCGTCACACTTGCATTGTATTCCATGGTTAATCGTCCTTTTCCTCTCTGTCTTTCTCAAAACTCATGATGTCGCCTATGTTACAATCCATGTAATCACAGATTTTCTCAAGAATATCCATCGAAACGTTCTCGCCTCTGCCCATTTTCGCCATGGTAGCAGAACTGATGCCAAGGTCGGCACTCAGATCTTTCTTATACATATTTTTGTCAATCAACATCTTCCATAAACCGTTGTAAGATACTGCCATATTATTTGCCTTTCTCTTAATCAAAAGAAACGTTAGCACACCTATTTAACAGTCTATCACAAACGGTCATCAATGTCATTCGAAATCTTTAAGAAATTAAAATCAAATTGTAGTTTTATACAGTCAAAACATTTTTTCGTACAATTCTAATATCAGTTTATTAAGAAAATCGCTGCCAAGATAATGATTCATTCCGGTAATGGTAAAATATACTTCCTTCATGACCTCACCTGCCTCTCTGTTGCGGATCGTTTTTTGCTATGATACAAGTATTCATCTTAAGGTGTCCGATAAACACACCTCTGAAACGCCATTTTCTCGAACATATGTATTATTCCCTGCACTTAGGACTGTTTTTGAACAAAAAAATAATGGGTAGCCACGCACAAAACGCAGCTACTCGCTTCTTCAAATCACTCCATTACTTATTTTCTTTTTCGCAAAAGGATCATGAATACACCGCACATCGTGATCTGTAAGATCGTAGAACATGGTGTTGCAAGTCCTATGTGGAACAGCGAGACCGGTTCCCACCTGCTCATGGCAAAGGATACCGGCACCCTTACCAGAAATGCACCTATAATGCCCTGTATCATAACAAATCTCGTATATTCCATTCCGTTGAAAAATCCAATAAAGCAGAACAGGAAACACGTCAGCAGACAGTCTATGGCATAGGCTTTCAAATAATCCGCCGAAGCAGCGATCACGTCCGGTTCATTGGCAAATATATGAGACAGCATGTCTCCATGGAAAAACGACACGTAAAACATCGTTATTCCAAAGAGAACCGATACACCTATCGCATACAGAAGTCCCTTATACGCCCTGTCTATTTTTCCTGCACCCCTGTTCTGCGCCACAAAAGCAGACATTGCCTGCATGAAGGCTGCCGGAACAAGCATGATGAAGGCACAGACTTTTTCAGCGACTCCCACACCCGCCGATGCCACAAGTCCAAGTCCGTTCACTATGGCAAGGATCACAAGGAACGATATTCCCACCAGAAGATCCTGCAGGGCTATCGGTATGCCTAAAACAATGATTTTCGCTATAATGTCACCCTTAAGCTTCAGAAAACTCCTGTCAAAATCAAAGGGAAGCTTTTTTCTTCTTATGAGAAAATACGATATGACAACACTTATAAGCTGTGCGATCACCGTTGCCACCGCTGCACCCGATGCGCCCATACCAAATCCCTTTACAAGCAATAAATCTCCCGCTATGTTGCATATGCAGGCGATCAGTACCGTGATAAGTGGCGTCCTGGAATCTCCAATCCCCCTGAATATGCTTCCTATCAGGTTGTATCCTATGATAACGATACTTCCCATTCCGCATATTCTGATATAGCTGACAGTTTTAAGATACGCTTCTGCGGGTGCATGCATAACATTTGCCAGTATAGGAGCCGTGACAGGGATTAGAACTGTCAGGCCAATTCCGATGATCAGAAAAAATAATATACCACAGCCAATGATCCTGCCGCCAAATTCCGTATCCTTCTCTCCGATCTTCTGTCCCAGAAAGATTGTAAGACCCATAGCGAGACTACTGACCAGATTCGTCAGCGTCATCATGATCTGTGATCCCGTCGAAACTGCGGACACATCCTCAGAGCCCGCGAACTTACCTACTACAAGCAGATCCACTGCTCCATACATTGCCTGCAGGAACAGTGCAAACAGAACAGGCAGCACAAACATAAGCAGCGGTCCAAGTATTTTCCCTTCCGTGAAATCATTTTGCTTCTTCATGTCAAAAACTCCATCAAAAAACGCCGGATAAGAATCCGCACGAACCCGATTGTCTTATCCGACTCCACACGTACGTCGTGAAATCTCCGGCAAAAGCATTCATGCGACATCTTATCCGGCGCTGTAATTACGCTTTACATTGCCTCCGATGACCTTAGTCAATATAGCACTTTATAGGATTTTCTGTCAAGCTCCCTGTATGTCTGTATGATCAGGAAAAGTGCTATAAGGAATGTCAGTATATCTGACAGCGGCATGGAATACAGCACGCCATCCAGACCGAATTTCAGCGGCAACAAAAGCGCAAAGCCCACTCCGAACACTATCTCCCTTACCATGGACAGGATCGTTGACTCCAGAGCTTTCCCCATTGCCTGTAAGAAGATAAAGCAGGCTTTATTTACACAGGCAAAGATCATCATACAAAGATATACTCTGCATGCTTTGATCGCAAATGCCGTATAATATGTGCTCTCATTAGCCGCGCCGAAGATGCCGATCAATGCACCGGAAAACAGTTCACAAATATTTCACAAAAATTGTTAGCACTCCCTCTTGACGAGTGCTAATTTATGTGCTATAACATAATCGAACAGAGGAACAGAGAAGACCAAAAGAACGGGATGTTCCAATGATCTAATCCCTCCTTCCCCTTGCTCAGTAACTATTAACGGTATTGAGTGAAAAGGAGGTAAGCATTATGTCAAGACCTAGTATTTTTGGAGAAGATTTATTT
>JAFYAD010000007.1 GCA_017540915.1 Lachnospiraceae bacterium | reverse complement strand
CTGATGAAATCTTCAGCCTTTACCTCGCCTTTTTCCAGAGCCAGACGGATGCTGTCCTCATGGGGATCGTTGGCATCATCTTCCTTGGAATAGAGCCTGTATGTTTTGTCGGATACAGGTTTTGCACCCTCATCCGTAAAATCTCTTGCCCTGTCCATGGTGAGGTAGTAAATACCCAGCACCATATCCTGAGACGGAACAGCCACCGGACCACCGTCGGAAGGCTTCAACAGGTTGTTGGGAGACAGCAGCATGAAACGACACTCAGCCTGTGCCTCCGGTGACAGCGGAAGATGCGCTGCCATCTGGTCGCCGTCGAAATCGGCGTTAAATGCGGTACATACCAGCGGATGAAGCTTGATGGCCTTACCTTCGACCAAAATAGGCTCAAATGCCTGAATACCGAGACGGTGAAGTGTGGGGGCGCGGTTCAGCATAACCGGATGCTCTTTGATAACATCCTCCAAAACATCCCAAACCTGAGTCTCAAGACGCTCAACCATCTTCTTGGCAGCCTTGATATTGGTGGCCTTGCCTGATGATACAAGCTCCTTCATAACAAAGGGCTTGAAAAGCTCGATAGCCATCTCCTTGGGAAGACCGCACTGATAAATCTTAAGCTTCGGCTCTACTACGATAACAGAACGTCCGGAATAATCCACACGCTTACCCAAAAGGTTCTGCCTGAAACGTCCGTTTTTACCTTTCAGAAGATCCGAAAGAGATTTGAGGGCCCTGTTGCCCGGGCCTGTGACAGCCCTGCCTCTGCGGCCGTTGTCGATCAGCGAATCCACTGCTTCCTGCAGCATTCTCTTCTCATTGCGCACGATTATCTCAGGCGCGTTGAGATCCATAAGTTTTCTCAGACGATTATTTCTGTTGATGATACGTCTGTAAAGATCATTCAGATCCGAAGTTGCAAAACGTCCTCCGTCCAGCTGTACCATAGGACGAAGATCCGGCGGTATTACAGGGATGACCGTCATGATCATCCACTCAGGCTTGTTGCCGCTCTCGCGGAACGCCTCAACTACCTCCAGACGCTTTACTATACGAGCCTTCTTCTGACCTGAAGCATCCTCCATCTCTGCCAGAAGCTCCTCGTGAAGCTTTTCGAGATCTATCGCTTTCAGAAGCTCCAGTATGGACTCGGCACCCATGCCTGCCCTGAAGGAGTTATCTCCGTATTTTTCCACGTATGCAGAATACTCTGCTTCCGAGAGGATCTGCTTGGGTGCAAGATCCGTTTCCTTGGGATCGAGCACAATATATGATATGAAATACAGAACTTTCTCCAGATCTCTGGGTGAAATATCCAATATAAGACCCATTCTGGAGGGTATTCCCTTGAAATACCAGATATGTGACACCGGAGCAGCGAGCTCGATGTGTCCCATTCTCTCACGTCTTACAGCGCTCTTTGTGACTTCAACGCCGCAGGTCTGGCAAACAACGCCCTTAAACCTGATCTTCTTGTATTTTCCGCAGCTGCACTCCCAGTCTTTCTGGGGTCCGAATATCTCTGCAGCGAAAAGACCTTTTTCTTCGGGCTTCAGGGTTTTATAATTGATGGTCTCCGGTTTTTTTACCTCGCCTCTTGACCATTCCCTGATCTTTTCCGGCGAAGCGAGACCAATCTGAATAGCATCAAACGACACAGGCTTGTACACTTCCTGCTTTACATAATCTGCCATTTAAGAACCTCCTAATCATGTGCGGGTTTATGATATCAATGCATGCATTAATCCTCAGCATTCAAAAAGATTGAGTCATCCGGATTCAGATCGTCAAGATCCAGATCGTCGTCTTCATCCTCATCAAACCCATTATCTACCTGCTCATCCACGGTATCATCATCAATATCCGCTGCTCTTCTGACTGAGAAGCCCCTCTTTGCGAAGCTCTCCTCGCCCTCAAATGCGGCGCTGGTATCAAAGTCGGCATCGCTCTCTTTGTCTCTGCCGAAGATTGCCTCGATGGATGTATTACCATATTCGCTGGTCTCAGTAAGACGTACTTCCTCACGGTTCTCATCCAAAAGCTTGACATCAAGACCGAGAGCCTGAAGCTCTTTAAGGATAACCTTGAATGATTCCGGAATACCCGGCTCAGGTATGTTCTGTCCCTTGATGATAGCCTCGTATGTCTTGACACGGCCGATAACATCATCCGACTTGACTGTCAGGATCTCCTGCAGTGTGTATGATGCACCGTAAGCCTCAAGAGCCCAAACCTCCATCTCACCGAAACGCTGTCCGCCGAACTGGGCTTTACCACCCAGAGGCTGCTGTGTTACCAGTGAGTACGGACCTGTCGAACGTGCATGGATCTTATCGTCTACCAGATGGTGGAGCTTAAGATAATGCATGTGTCCGATGGTTACCGGAGAATCGAAAGGCTCTCCCGTACGGCCGTCCCTCAGGACAACCTTACCGTCTCTCGAGATCGGAACGCCCTTCCAAAGCGCTCTGTGATCCCTGTTTTCAGAGAGATAATCCATTACATCCTCTCTGAGAGTATCTTTATATTTGCCGTAGAAGGTCTCTGTAATGCCCTTTTCGGTCCACTCTGCAAGAGCGGCTTCCTCATCGTCAAAGGGCAGGTTAACATAGTCATTAGCGAGTTCCAGTGTATCCTGGATATCGATCTCCCTCGCGCCGTCAAACACCGGTGTCTCAACGTTGAAGCCCAATGCCTTCGCAGCAAGCGAAAGATGGATCTCCAGCACCTGACCGATATTCATTCGGGAGGGCACACCCAGAGGATTGAGCACTATGTCAAGGGGACGTCCGTTCGGAAGATAAGGCATATCCTCAACCGGCAGCACTCTGGAAACGACACCCTTGTTACCGTGACGTCCGGCCATCTTATCACCTACAGAGATCTTTCTCTTCTGGGCAATATAGATGCGCACTGACTGATTAACTCCCGGCGGGAGCTCATCGCCGTTCTCTCTGGTGAATACCTTTGCATCTACCACTATACCGTAAGCTCCGTGGGGAAGCTTAAGGGAAGTATCCCTGACTTCGCGGGACTTCTCACCGAAGATGGCGCGGAGAAGCTTTTCCTCTGCCGAGGGCTCACTCTGTCCCTTGGGGCTTACCTTTCCTACCAGGATGTCTCCGGCTCTTACCTCTGCGCCGATACGGATGATACCGCGCTCATCCAGGTTCTTGAGCGAGTCGCTGGATACGCCGGGAACTTCACGGGTGATATCCTCCTGTCCAAGCTTTGTATCTCTGCTCTCGCACTCATATTCTTCAAGGTGGATGGATGTATAAACATCATCCTGCACAAGTCTCTCTGACAGCAGAACGGCATCCTCGTAGTTGTAACCTTCCCAGGTCATGAATCCGATCAGCGGATTCTTGCCGAGACCGAGCTCGCCGTTTGATGTTGAAGGACCATCGGCGATAACGTCACCGGCCTCAACATGATCGCCCTTGAATACGATAGGACGCTGATTGTAGCAGTTTGACTGGTTTGAACGCTGGAACTTGGCAACCTCGTATGCCGAAGTCGTTCCGTCGTCATTTTTGATAACAATGCGGTTAGAGAGAGATTTCTCTACTGTACCGCTCTTCTTTGCGATAACGCAGACACCCGAGTCAACGGCTGTCTTGGGCTCCATACCGGTACCTACAACAGGTGCCTCTGTAGTGAGAAGCGGAACCGCCTGACGCTGC
Source organism: Lachnospiraceae bacterium (assembly GCA_017540915.1). The sequence continues at coordinate 378 of JAFYAD010000007.1, read as the reverse complement.
ATGTTGGAACCCATGAGGGCACGGTTTGCATCGTCGTTCTGAAGGAATGGAATGAGGGCCGTAGCCACCGAGAATACCATCTTGGGAGATACGTCCATGTAATCGAACATAGTCTTATCGTACTCCTGAGTTTCCTCCCTGTAACGGCCGGAAACGGAGTTACGCACGAAATGTCCCTCGGCATCAAGCTTCTCGGAAGCCTGTGCTACATGGTAATTGTCCTCCTCATCCGCAGTCATGTATACGACCTCATCGGTCACCACCGGATTTTTCGGATCCGATTTATCGATCTTTCTGTAAGGTGCTTCCACAAAACCGTACTGGTTGATGCGGGCATAGGACGCCAGCGAGTTGATAAGACCGATGTTGGGTCCTTCG
>JAFYAD010000083.1 GCA_017540915.1 Lachnospiraceae bacterium | reverse complement strand
GATTATAACAAATAAATAAAAGAACATCAATAATTTTTTTGAATTGTCAAAAAAGGCATTCAGGATCACTCCTGAATGCCTTTCCTCTCCAAAACGTTTGATATTCATCATTTACCCAGAGTATTTACAACTCCCATGAATACCGGAAGACCTGTAGATGTCTCCACGATAGCGTAGATGAACGGTCTGTCAAGGTAAACCTCCTTCGGGGGCTCTGTGGGGCCAACGGATGTTGCAACATTTACGATAACTGCTGTTGCAGCTGCTGCCTTGGTACCGTTCTTGTAAGTTCGATGTGTGTCTTATGGATAACATTTCCAACATAGAGATTGTCAAAACCTGTAGTGCCCATTCCGGTAAGATCAGCTCCAAAGGGTTCAAATGCCTTCCTGATACCGATGTTCTGAAGCGGTTTTGTCAGCTCGGCATCATAATCGTATGTGAACTCAGGCATCTTTGTGATGACCTTTGTATACTGTGCGTCGTTGTAAAGATTGAGGAAAGACTCACCGGTCATATCTTCAAGATATTTTTTTACGCCAACCTTCTCGTCCGGAAGAATGGCTACAAAGCTGTACTCTCCGCCTTCGTAGCTCTTAGCAAATCCCACTGCGTTCTCATCGGAAAGATATCTGTTCTCTGAGCCGCACAGCATATTGACTTTCTCGACCTTGCCTTCGGCATTTGTGAAATCCTGATTCTCAACGGGATCAGAGTACTGATCTGCCCACTTACCCTCAAAACATAAAGCATTCACCAGGATAGCTGCCATATCTTTGTCAACCTTGTCCAAAATCTTTGGGATCATGCCGTCTGTGTTGTCCGATACCCAGCCGTTTATCTCGTCTGCAGTCGTATCATCAAAAGCGCGGGCAAATACACCGGCATCAAAGTATTTTTTTACGTTTGAAACATAGTCATCATTCAGAGTGATATAGTTGGCATCATCTCTAACCCATACGGAATTTGCCAGATGGAACTTAACCTTCTCTGAAGATGTAAGTCTTTCATTGTATGCAGCAAAGGCATCCCTGTAATCCGCATATGCCATACTGCCTGCCATTGCTTTGTTAAGCTCTTCCAATGTCTCTCCCTTAGAGCCTTCCGTCAATAACATCAGTGCGCTGATCACAGACTCCGGTGAGACAAGGGCGTTTTTGCCGTCCTTAATATCTTCGAGACAGGTTGACTTAAACAGATCAACCGAGAAATCTGCTGTTGAACTTGCAAAGCTTTCGTCATTCTCAAGATCCGTAACTTTGATCTTCACCGTTCCAACCTTTGCCTTCTTTCCGTCTTTGATCTCTTTTACAGTGATCTTGGCAGTTCCTGTGGAACCCGCTTTTATAATACCCTTTTTATTCACCTTAACGACTGTCACATCAGAAGACTTGAATTTGTAGGTCGCACCCTTGAGCTTTTTCTTGAGGCGGATCTTTGTCTTGTCGCCCTCATTGAGATTCATGGACTTCACCGGAATAGATGCCGATGCGCCCTTTGCCTGTACAGTACTCGGTACGTTAACTGCTCCTGCGGTACATGTAACCGCCAGTAACAAAGCTGTGAGTTTCATAAGATTCTTTTTCATGATATAATGCCTCCGATTTTATTTGTTTTTCCGACAGCCTAAAATGTATGCTCTTTCCGCTGTCTTTCCGGCTTTTCTTTTCGCCTCTGTCTATATAGACTCCTTAACATGATCAAAGGTTACAAAAAATCAAAAAAATTTATGTTGAAGCTTTCTGCGGCTCCTTTTTATCCTTTGCATATATGAGTTTCATGACCACAGGTGTCAGGATGCTGGAAACTATTATGAGCAATATAACGCATGTAAAATAATCCGCCTCTATGAGCCCCGCAGACAATCCCTTCTGTGATACGATGAGCGCCACCTCACCACGGGTCATCATACCGACTCCCACCTTCAACGAATCATTGAAGTCGTATCCGCAGATTTTCGCCATTGATCCGCAGCCGATGATCTTGGATATCAGTCCCACCAGCACAAAACATACTGAAAACAGCACGATCTCTTTTGTGATACTGTCAAAGGTTGTCTTCAGACCGATGGAAGCAAAAAAGATGGGTCCGAATAACATATAGGAGTTGATATCCACTTTTCTCTCAATGTATTCCGAATCATCGATGGAACACAGTATGATACCTGCAACGTAGGCACCGGTGATATCCGCGATACCGAAATATCTCTCAGCAATGTAGGAAAAGCCAAAACAGTAAGCAAGTCCCGCTATAGGAATACGTCTTGTATGGGGATATTTCTCGTCTATCTTCTTAAAGATCTTATAGGAGATGAAGCCCACAACAAAGGCAAACACAAAGAACAGCAAGGTACTGATGATAACCTTTAAGGGCTTTGTACCCGGATCCTTGAAACCGATAACAAAGGTCAGCACTATGATACCGATAACATCATCGATGATGGCAGAGCTCAATATGAGAGTTCCCACCTTGGTGCTGATCTTTCCCATCTCCTTGAGAGTCTGGGCCGTAATGCTGACAGAAGTTGCAGTCAGTATCACACCCACAAACACTGCTTTGTAAAAGCCCTCGTCTCCCCAGGGACTCATACCGTAAAAGCACATGTAAAGCAGTGCTCCGCACACAAGCGGGACAAACACGCCGCAGCTTGCCACCAAAACCGCATGTATGCCTGTGGACAATAACTGTTTGAGATTTGTGCCCAGTCCTACGGAAAACATCAGCATGATAACACCGATCTCCGCCATCTTGGCTATGAAAGGTGTAGGCGACACCAGTCCCAAAAGCGCCGGTCCCAGTACGACTCCGGCTATAATCTCTCCTACTACCTGCGGAGCTTTCAGCTTGTGTGCCAAAAGTCCGAACAGTTTTGCAAAAATAACAATAAGCGCAAGATCCTTTAATATAACGTAGCTTTCCATTTCACACCTGATATTATTCTATTAGTTTTTATGACAAGGTCTTACTGCTTGTGGTAAAGCCTTTCTTCCTCTTCGTACTTGGGCTCGCAGGTGACCTGCACTCCAAGTTTTTTCAACAATTTTGTGTCCACCGAAGACAATATTACAGT
>JAFYAD010000082.1 GCA_017540915.1 Lachnospiraceae bacterium | reverse complement strand
GTCGGAGGATTACTTTGTTTCAAGGAGGGTGGATAGATCCGGACTTTTTTTGGGAGCCTATACATATGATTACCGTAAGCTCAGGGAGCAGACGGCACTGGCAGAAAAAAAGGAAATTCGGAGAGTGCATGGCATTCCCGAAAAAAGCTTTGTTTTTCTGTTCGTTGGCAAGCTGATACCGGGCAGAAGAGTGGGAGATCTGCTCCGGGCATTTGAAAAAACAGAGCCGGATGAGCTGAGACTTATCATAGTGGGAGACGGTGAAGACAAAAACACAGTTGATGCTGCGGCAGCGCGGGACGAAAGGATCATCAGTGTTCCGGAGGTGGATCTGGATCATTTGTATGAATATCTGGTCATGGCGGATGTATATGTTCATCCTGGAAAGGAACCGTATTCGTGCGCGGTAATGCAGGCAGCGGCAGCAGGTCTGCCGGTGATATCGACGGATGCAGTCGGTGCGGCAGATGACTTCTTAAAGGACGGACAGAATGGCAAGATCTTTACGTATGGCGATGTTGACGCAATGTGTAAAGCCATGCTGGATGTATATGAAAACATCGATGTTTTCCGGCAATACGCAAAGGAAGCACAAAAATATGTGTGTGAAAATCTGAGCACGGATCATGCTGCCGGGCAGCTGTTTGAAGCTGTAAGTCATGCGGCAGGAAAGCGCTCGGGAAGGTGAGCAGGAAGGCGACATGAACAAGACCGTAGGAACATTCACATGCCCCTGCGGTCTTGTTTGCTTAAATGGATCCTATGGAGGATTTACTATAAAGTGATCAGCCGGTGATCTGTATGAACTTCTTCTCAGGAACCTCCGGCACAGCCTCTTTCTTGGGTACGAATACCTTTAAGACGCCGTTTTCAAAGCTCGCCTGGATATCGGTTTCTTTAACCTCTTCGCCCACATAGAAGGATCTGCTGCAGTTTCCGTAGAAACGCTCCCTGCGGATGTACTTGCCGTTGTCATCCTTTTCGTCCTTCTCGTCTTTCTTGGTAGCGGAGATGGTCATGTAACCGTCCTTAAGCTCTGCCTGAACGTCCTCTTTGTTGTAGCCCGGAAGCTCGATAGCCAGCTCAAAGCCACCGTCGGTCTCTTTGATATCGGTCTTCATCACAAGGTTATGAGGGATAGGAGCAGGTCTTCCTGTTCTGCCCGGTCTCATCCAGTCGTCGTCAAAAAATCCATCCAATAAGTTTTCTCCAAAGATGCTCGGTACTAACATAAGTCATGCCTCCTTTTCATATTGTCTGCTATGGGTGTGGGAGTTTTACGGATGCGGCTCGCATGTCGTGATATCTCGATACACCCTGCAGTTAACATTTGTACTTGTGTTCAGGTTCTCCCTTGAACTGTGATCATAATATCACGTTTATTAGCACTCGTCAAGAGAGAGTGCTAATAAAATTTGTGAATTTTTTGTGAACACTTCATAAAGGTATAATACCGCTATAAAAAATCTGCAGTAGCAGAGATGAATCTGTGGTATAATCTTAACGAAAACAAGCCAACGGCGAAGTTTGAGTTTAGATTTACCTATACACCTAACGGATGTGTGAGAGTAATCACTAAAGTGATAACTCTCACAGCAAGGATCACTTAATGAAGCCGAACGAAGTGAAGGCTGAATTTAGTGACATCGGATGTGGTATAATAGCTTCTGCTTAGCGAGCGGAGCGAGCTTAGCAGAACTTACACCAAACTCTTAGCTAAAACGAACCGAAGGTGAAGTTTGAGCTTAGATGTTGTGGTATAACAGACACAAGTGTCTGTTATCGTTGGCAGTATATGGCTTAGACTGTATTCCCGGAGAAGGTATACGAAGCTTATTGCAACCTTAAATGAAAAACAGATGTATAATATATAGTGTACGGTAGCCGTTGCAGCGGCATGCAGTTGACAGGGAGGTTAAAAATATGGCACCCAGAACAAAAAAAGAGATCTATAACATCCTCAAAGAGGATATGTCCAATGACCTGACTGAATTGTTTACGTCTCACTCAACAGAGTTTGCCGGTGAGTATGTACAGCCATTAGGGGAGCTGTTTCCGGCGGTCGGAAAGCTTGCGTTAAATCCGGATCCGGATAATAATGACTATATTTACAGCTTGGCGTTCGATGATATTCCGGGTATGGATGGAACGTATATCAGAGCGTTTCAGGTTAAAGATCGAAAGGGATACAAAAAGCTCAGAGAGCAGAGTAAAAAGATAATCGAACGCTACAAAGCAGATATTGGCAAAGCCTTTGAAGAATTGAAGGAAGGCAATGCTTATACGGATGAAGAGATAGAATATGCAAAAGATTATATAACCCGTATCAATGTGGGTTGTGTCGAACGCAGTGCGAGAGGATACGGACTGAAGTTTTTCAAGAGACATTGTATCTTAGGGAACGGATTGCAGCCGCTGATTCAAAATTCAAATCGAAAGATCTCGGATCTTATGATGGATGGTCTTCGCATGGAAAAGCATGGTCTGCCATTTTCGGGTGTGGTCATCGGAGTTGACAAGATCCTCAATACCATGACGGATTATATTGAGGAAAAGGAAAAAGGTCAGATGTCACCGGCGGAGTCCATAAAACTTCGTGATCAGTTGTTAAAGCAGATTGAAGAAACCTTGCCCATGGCTGAAAAGCTTGCAAAAACCAATTCCTTTGGAAAGGAAGTTCAGGTTATGGACAAGTTTTTTGGAAAGGCAGACGGAGTAGATCCGGCAGAAACATTAAATGAACGTTATGAGAGAGGAACTGCGGTCATACTGTATTCTATGACGGGAATGCAGGCGGGACTCAGGAACGGATGGCCTATTGAAGATCTGAACATGCTGGCAACTTTTACATACGGTGTCAAAGCTGCTCGTATAAACGCATTGATAGACAGACAGCCGCATAGTCAGAAGCCCAAAAATAAAGCCGAATATAAACCGGGGCAGGAGGAATTTTTGTCGGAATGCGATAAGCTTATAGAGCAGCTTCAGAACACACCGCTAAAAACAGAAGATCAAAGAAAAAAACTGATAGAAAAGATAGGAGAGTTGACTCAGACTGCAAAAAAACAGGGCTTTTTGGATGAGTATTTAATCAAGGCATTAAGTGAAGATGTTGAGAGCTCAAGAGAACACAGATTGGATAAAACTCCCGTTGTGTTCAGCTCAGATCCGGAGGATGCTCTGAAAAGATTTAATAAAGCGCGAGCAGGTATCTTCAAATCGGAGACGGATGAGCATAAAAAGCTTCGCAAGGAAGCCGAGGAATTCTGCCGGTTAAAAAAGGCACTGGACGGGGATGAGAACTCAAATCCCGAAAATAAGACTATAGATGAGTTAAAAGAAGATATCAGGGCGAGTGCAAAACGCCTGAAAAAGCTGGCTGATAAATATATCGAAAAAAAGGATAAGGTGCCGGGAACACCTGCCGGAGTAGCGCGTCTTTACGGCGCTGCGGAGCTGAAAATGTCTGCTGACATGGTCGTGAGAGATCTTGATAAAAAGCCCGTTTATCCAACAGTGGAGCTTGACCCCAAGCCATTTGACAGGGATGAGGTGATACCGGAGGAGGTTCAGAAACAGATCGATGAAATGGCAGAAAAGAGAGCGGAGCTTGCGCCCATAAGGGAAAAGCAAAGGCAGAAACGCAAGGAAGAGCATGACCAAAGGGTAAAGGCTGCCGAAGAAAAACGTAAAGCAGCCGAAGCAAAGAAAAAGAAATCAAAAAAGCAGGCAGAAAAGCCTGCTCCGGATAAAGCCAAAATTGTCAGGAAGAAAACGCCGGCAGAGGAATACGTTGATAAAAACGCAGGTCTGGATGTAATGCTAAAGCTGCCAAATATCGATGCGGATTATATGAAAACCAGCAAGCTGATCTATGCCGCCCAAATCGTGACCCGTGAGTACTTCAGGAATCACAGGGAGCTTTTGGAGGCAGATAATCCGGCTGTCTCACCGAAAGCCTTTGAAAATAAATTAAAATCAGAACAGGCATTCAAGAATGTGATAGAACAGTATTCAGGAGAACAGCTTGTCGAGATGGCGAATGCAAACACTTTAATATCGAAGGTGCTGAAGGAGGACATGATCATCAATCCTGTACAGGAGAACAGGGAACCGCCGAAGATAATGAATAACGGACAGTCAAAGAAAAATAATGAACAGCCTGAGATAAATAATGAACAGGACAAAACGACTGAGAAAAATAAAACAAACGGAATTCACGTTTGATCGTCCTGAGTCTGTGGGATTCTTTTATCAGGGCTGATATGCGCAAATTGTTCTGTTGTAAGCCCGCCTGATGTTACGGTGGGCTTTTCTTCTATCGTAGAGCCGCCGATAGGAATATGTCAGCTAAAGCTGACCGGCGGCTCGCTGGCGAGTAGGGGCGACCTTGTCTTACCTGCTCGATTGTCAGGCTCCGTCAGATGAGAGGCTGAGCAAAAGCGATATGGGAACTACACCAAAAATTTCGGTTTGCTTGACAGTGACGACTCAAAGTGCTATCTTTCAAAGTTAATGATAGTTTTTTCAAAGACAGAGGAAAGATGATATGGATAAAACAAAACGCAGAAATACATTATTACTATGTTTTGTGATACTGGCAGCTGTCGTGGCGGGCATCATATTTACACAGCCCTATTCCGAACACCATGAGTCGATACAGGAAGCCATGAGAGATGCGGTTTTGCATGACGTCAACAAGATAAACGTATTCGGTATCGCTGTGGATCCTTCCCTTGCATCGGGATTTGTGGTCACGGCGGCATTGCTACTCATAGCGCTTCTGATACGCATTTTTGCAATACCGAAGTTCAAGTTCGTTCCGGGAAAATTCCAGCTTCTGATAGAGGAGTGGGTAGGGCTTTTCGACAGGCTTGCAAAGGGCAACAGCCCGCACAGGAACAGAGCGCTGGGAGCTTACATCTTTGCAGCGGGATCCTATATTTTCACGGGCACGATGTTTGAGCTTTTCGGAATTCAGGGCATCACTACAGAGGGACATTCGATATCACTGCCGGCACCATTGGCCAATATCAACGGCGCCATAGCTATGGGATGTTTTTCATACCTCTTTATCATGTTCGGTGGCCTGACCTCAAACGGAGGCAAGGGTGTCCTTGGTACTTTGAAGGAGTTCTCACTGCCGCTGTCCATGACATTCCGACTTTTTGGCGCACTGCTGTCCGGTATGCTCACCACGGAGCTTGTGTATTATTTCATCACATTGAGTTTTGTGCTGCCGGTTCTGGTGGGCGTGCTTTTCACCGTATTGCATGCGTTGATACAGGCATACGTGCTGACGATGCTTACTTCCGTATATTATGGCGAGGTTACCGAGAAGCACGAGAAGAAGCCCAAAAAGAAAAAGGTTGAGGCGGAGGCAGCAGTTGCCTGATCGCACATTCGGAATTTTTTATCATATTTCATAAAGAAGCTTTACAGCTACAAAGGAGGACGTAATGGGAACATTGATGACAATCGCAACATTGTTGGCGGCTACCGACATTTCCGGAAAGGCCATAGGAGCAGCCATAGTGGTAGGACTTGCTGCTTTAGGTGGTGCCATAGGTATGGGAATCGCAATAGCTAAATCGAACGAGGGCGTTTCGAGACAGCCT
>JAFYAD010000081.1 GCA_017540915.1 Lachnospiraceae bacterium | reverse complement strand
GAGGCTTATGAGTATCGCGCAGCCTGCAATGGCTGCCTTTTGTCTCTTATTAATAGCCATATATTCCCTTTTTCTCAATTATGATTACCTGACTTTTTCAAATCTATCTCTCGTAGTAGTATTATAGCATGACATGTCAGCTCAAAAGTATACCGTAATACATACTGTATAGTTGTCCAATCACATTTAACTCCCATAAAAAAGCGGAACCGTTGATTTTCAACGATTCCGGTGGCGGAACGTACGAGGCCCGAATTTACACGCTAATCCTGAACACGTTGAAATGAAAGGAGGAGAGCACGCCATCTCTTTTCATCCAACCACTCATCCAATCACTTAGCACCTTTTTAATGCTATATGACACAGAATGCAAGACAACTTCTGAAGCAACATATTGGAGATATAGTACGGAGGTTGTAATTTCTACGCACATCCCCAGCAGCCTTTCTCTAGTCTCTGTTTTCGTTACGCGCTTCGATCATCTTTTCTAGCTGAATAACGATAGCTACCACTATCTGCTCTTTGTCAGGCTGACAAATACCCATAGAGTATTTGTCATGAACTGAGATCGCGCTCTTTTCGACTCTTGCTACAGGCTGACCTTTCTCATCCAGAAGATTGAAAGTCAGACCTATGATGTTGCCCTGAAGCTGCCATCCCAGTCCTTCGATATTCGTGATGTCCTTTATGATATGAAATATCTCATTAGACAAGGTAAAGCTCCTGCCGTCCGCCATTGTAATAAAGTGCTTCTCATGAAGGCTGACCGGTTTTTTCTCAAGATGAGCAACAATATTGCCGCCGGCATCCATGATATCAGTCTTGCCCTTTAACGCGAAAACACTGGACTGCGTGTAGTACTTCAGGCTGCCTTTCGCGTCCGTGATATCGATCCTTCTGTGAAGCTCTCCCAGCTGCAACGCAGTAAAAAGAGAGTATTCAGGTTCACCGTAATCCTTAAGCGTAGTCTTGCTGACCTCTCCGGCCACCTGATTCAGACCGCCTACCGCTTCACCGAGCTTCTTCAAATCAGAAAAAAATCCCATTTCAAACCTCCTTGTATAATAGAATAGTAGTTTCCGCAATGCTATTGTTTTTTACAGTTGTATTGTAAAGTTTGCAGTCCAAAGGATGTCCAAAGAAAAACCGCTCTTTCTCAAAAAGTTTGAAAAAAGAGCGGAATACTTTTGTGTGTTGATTTTAATATTCTATATGTTTGCTGCCTTCCAGTACAGGATTGCCTCTGTCATGCTGGCCCAGGAATAGGAGCTCATATACTCACCCCGGTAGGAATTGATCGTTAGACTGTCTCCGGAAAAAAAGAGATAGGCATCACACACAAGTGTACCGGGTACGATCCGAAGAATTCCCCTCTTCATCTCCATGATCTCTGATATACCATATTCCCGTAGTGTATCCCGGAGGGATCGGATGTAAACGTCCAGCTGTTTCTGCATCCTGCGGTCATATTGGATATCCTCCCAAATAGCGGCAAAAATCTCAGCTCGTGTGACGCCTGAGCCCTGTTTATCAACAAGATAGGCAAGAATTTCCTTGGCTTTTGCCAGCTTAAAGCTTATTGGCCTGTCGTCCACATAGACATCAAAAAAACCAAATGTTTTGATATGGATATGGGGATGCGTATGAGCCGGGATGGATGTAGGAGCCTTTCCGCATGCATAGTCCACCTCCTCCTCCAGTTTTTTGTCGGATACAGGTTTCAGCAGATACCCGGCAGGGTGCACCGAGTAGGCATCAAAGGCGTATTTCTTATAGGCAGTCAGAAACAGGATCGCAGTATGAGGATGGTTTTCTTTGATCCGGGCAGCAAGGGTTATGCCATCGATCTGCGGCATATTGATATCCAGGATCGCAAGCTCCACGGGATGGGTCTGAAGCCAGTCCAGGGCAAGATGGGCGTCTGTAAAGCCTTTTACCTCATCAATATCCAGCAGCTTTTCACATTGGCCCACAGTATAATCTACTGCCAAAGGCTCATCATCCACGCAGATTACCTTCATTTTTTCTCCCTTTTTTCTCTCTCACATTACGATCAGGGATTCTCAGCGTTATGCTGGTTCCCTTTCCGATCTCACTTCGCAGCACCATCGTGCCTGCGCACATCTGCTCTATGCGGTCTTTCACATTTCTGAGGCCGACATGTGTACCGCCGGCAGACGCCTGCTCTTTCGTATCAAATCCCGCCCCATTATCCTGAATTGTAATCTGATGCCACCCAGATTCCCGTTTGGTGCTTATCGTCACCAGACCATCCTTCCTGTTACGGACTCCATGGCGGATCGCATTTTCCACCAGAGGCTGAATCGTCAGTGCAGGAATTTCAAACTGATCGTCCTCGATCTGATATTCAACCCGGGCATCCGGAAAACGCAGCACCTCAATTTCTGCATATAATCTGGTATGTGCCAGTTCCCTGGCAAACGGAATCCGTTGGGTTGCGTTCAGTGATTCCAGATTTTGCCGCAGATAGATGCTGAAATCCTCCAGCGTCCGATCAGCCAGAGGCGGATCTTTTGCATATAAGGCACGGATTGTGT
>JAFYAD010000080.1 GCA_017540915.1 Lachnospiraceae bacterium | reverse complement strand
ATTCTTGCCCCCGGCGGCTCGTTCATCTGACCGAACACCATGGTGGTCTTATCGATAACCCCGGATTCCTTCATCTCGTAGTAAAGATCGTTACCCTCTCTGGTACGCTCTCCAACGCCGGTGAATACCGAATATCCGCCGTGCTCTGTGGCTATATTATGGATAAGCTCCTGGATCAGCACCGTCTTACCAACGCCGGCACCACCGAAAAGCCCTATCTTACCACCCTTCTGATACGGGCACAGAAGATCCACGACCTTTATACCTGTCTCTAAGATCTCCGAAGATGTAGCCTGCTCCTCAAAAGAAGGAGCCGGTCTGTGTATCGGCATATACTCAACATCTGTGGGTGCGGGCTGCTCATCTATGGGCTCACCCAGCACATTGAAGATACGCCCCAGGGTATTCTCACCGACAGGTACCGATATCGGCGCACCCGTCGCAATCGCATCCATACCTCTCACAAGTCCGTCGGTCGGACCCATGGCGATACATTTAACGGTATCGTCTCCCAGATGTGATGCAACCTCAACCACCAGAGTCTCTCCGTTTTGACGCTTTATCTTAACAGCCTCATTGATCTCCGGGATATTTCCCTCCGGAAACTTGATATCCAGAACCGCTCCGATGATCTGGGTGATCTTTCCTGTATTTTCTGCCATTGTGTCACTCCTTTTTAGCCTGACAATATGTCAGGAAACATAATGTTTTGATTAATGATAAAAATATAACGCTGCCGCCGGTCAGCTGATAGCCTCCGCACCTGCGATGATCTCCGTGAGTTCCTGTGTAATGGAACCCTGACGGGCGCGGTTGTATTTAAGCGACAGGTCGCTGATGATCTCCTCCGCATTGCTGGTAGCGGAATCCATGGCCTGCATTCTGGCGCCGTTTTCGGAAGCCACTGCCTCTATGAGTGCTCCGTAAAACAGGGAACTTAAATATTTGGGAATGATGAGATCCAATGCCTCATCCTCCGCAGGTTCAAAGTTCATAACCAGATTTTTGTCAGCGCCCTCGATCTCCTCCTCGGAGAAAGCAACAGGCAAAAGCTGCATTAATGTAGGCTCATGCACCACAGTATTCTTGAAATGGGTGTAGGCCAGATATATCTTATCAACCTCACCGCTCTCAAATCTTTTCAGCAGATCTTTGCATATAGAGGCGGCATCCTCATATAAAGGAGCCTCCATAACCTCAGATCTGTCAGCCATGATCTCGTAGCCAAGTCTCGCAAGTCCATCCCTGCCCTTTGAACCGACACTGTATATAAGAGTATCATCTACAGGCAGCTCCCCTGAGCGGGATATAAGCTTCACGATATTGGAATTGTATCCGCCGGCAAGTCCGCGGTTTGAAGTGATGACCACTACCGCCGACTTTCCGCCTCTGTCAACTCCGTCCCAGATGCACGGGTGATTCACACCTCCCGAGCGGGCCAGTATTGAGGTGACAGTTGAATACATGTAATTGAAATAAGGGTTTGCACTCTCCGCACGCTGTTTTGCCTTCTGAAGCTTTACGGTAGATACCAGTTTCATGGCCTTAGTGATCTGCTGGGTACTTTGAATACTGGCTTTTCTGCGTTTTATGTCTCTCATTGAAGCCATAGCATCACTTACTTCCTTTCAACTGTTATCTGAACTGTGCTTTGCACTCCTCGATGGCTTTCTTTAAGGTTGCTTCCGTTTCCTCGTCCATGACTTTCTTTTCACGGATAGCCTTCGGAACCTCAGGATATTTGGTCTTGATAAACTCTATGAGTTCTCCTTCGAAACGACCGACCTCATCCACATCGATATCAAGGAGATATTTACCTGTAGTAGCGTAAATGATGATGATCTGATCCTCTACAGGCATGGGCTTATACTGAGGCTGCTTCAGCATCTGCTGGATGCGCGCGCCCTGGGCAAGCTTCTCCGTGGTATCCGCATCGAGCTCGGAACCGAACTGTGCAAATGCAGCAAGCTCTCTGTACTGCGCAAGTTCCACACGGATGGGAGCCGCGATCTTTTTCATGGCTTTGATCTGTGCCGACCCTCCGACTCGTGAAACGGACAGACCTGCATTTATGGCCGGACGAAGACCGGCATTGAACATCTCTGTCTCAAGATATATCTGACCGTCCGTAATAGATATAACGTTTGTGGGAATGTATGCGGAAACGTCGCCGGCCTGAGTCTCGATAATGGGAAGGGCTGTGAGCGAACCTCCGCCAAGCTTATCCGACAATCTTGCCGCTCTCTCCAAAAGTCTTGAATGGAGATAGAATACATCACCCGGATATGCCTCACGCCCCGGTGGACGTCTCAGCAGAAGTGAGAGTGTACGGTAAGCCGTAGCGTGCTTACTCAGGTCATCATAGATAACGAGAACATCCTCACCGTTCTCCATCCACTCCTCACCTATAGCGCATCCCGCATATGGCGCGATATACTGCAACGGTGCAAGCTCGGATGCGGTAGATGCCACAACTGTAGTATATGACATTGCACCGAACTCTTCCAAAGTCTTCACAATGGACGCAACTGTTGATGCCTTCTGTCCGATGGCAACGTAGATACATTTTACGCCCTGACCCTTTTGATTAATGATGGTATCGATGGCGATGGCAGTCTTACCTGTCTGTCTGTCACCGATTATAAGCTCACGCTGTCCCCTGCCGATAGGCACCATGGAATCGATAGCCTTGATACCCGTCTGTAAAGGTGTATCAACGGATTTTCTGGAGATAACACCGCTGGCCACTCTCTCTATGGGACGGAATTTTGAGGTCTCTATGGGACCTTTTCCGTCGATAGGCTGACCCAGTGCATTGACAACACGACCTGTCATGGCATCTCCTACCGGAACTTCCACAACGCGGCCTGTAGTCTTTACGGTGTCACCTTCGCTAATATTCCTGGTGCTGCCCAAAAGAACCGCACCTACATTGTCCTCCTCAAGGTTTAAGACCATGCCGTAAACCTCGCCGGGGAACTCCAAAAGCTCGTTCATCTGGGCGTTTTCAAGGCCGTGGATCCTGGCGATACCATCAGCCACCTGAATGACGGTACCAACCTCGGAAACCTCAAGTTCCTTTGAATATTTTTTTATCTGTTCCCTGATGACAGAGCTGATCTCCTCTGGTTTTAAATTCATGGAGTGCTTTCACCTGCTTTCTCAAGTATTATAGTAAGTGTCGCCCGATGACCTGCCGTGAAAACATCACGCAGCCACGGACCATCACCTGTCTCAGCCTCTGAGTGTCTGTGTAAGGTTGTTGATACGGGTACGTATACTGCCGTCCAACACCTTATCTCCTATACGTATGACTATGCCGCCTATGAGTGTCGGATCCACTCTGTAATCCACCTCAAAGCTGACATAATCTGTCGTATCCAGAAGCTTCTGTTCTATCTTTTTTTTGTGCGCGTCGTCCAATGCCATGGCGCTGGTAACCGTCGCCCTGCCTATATGTCTGTATTCCTTGGCCCGATCGGTAAAATAATCCATGACCGATATGATCTCTCCCGCATGTCCCTTTTCCAGCAACATACACAAAAGACCTGTTATCTCATCGGAAACCCGTCCCTTGAACACCGATTCTATGACCTTTATCTTCTCTTCCTTGACGATCTTGGGATGCTTAAGCAAAGTCATCAGATCGCTGTTGGATACAAAAACATCTTTTACGGCAGCGGACTCTTCCATAAAGACATCAAGGCAATTCTTCTCCAAAGCCAGATCAAACAACGCATCTCCGTATGTTTTTGATACTAGCTTCGCCATGTGGTATCACCCATTTCCTTTAATGTCTCTTCCACCAGCTCATCCTGAATGGAAGTGTTCACCTGTGCGCTTATGACCTTCGCAGCCATAAGGGATGCAACGCTTATCATCTCCTGCTTTACCTCAGCGGCAACGCGTTTCTTTTCAAGCTCAGCCTCTTTCTCAGCCTGAGCTATGATACGGGCAGCCTCCTCTTTGGCTTCGGCTATGATACGGCTCTCGTTGGCTATGGCTTTCTTGCGGGCTTCCGACAGAATAGCCTCAACCTCCTTGTCGGCAGTTGCAAGCTTGGCTTCGTACTCAGCCTTCAAAGCCGCAGCGCTCTCCTTGTCATTCGCAGCATCGTCAAGTTCGCTTTTGATGCGTTCCTGCCTGTCCTGCAGCATCTTCCTGACAGGGTTAAAGAGCAGATAGCTCATTGCCAAAAAGAGCAGGAACATGGCACACGCCAACAGGATAGTGTCATTTATGAGCTGCATATCAAGATTGAACAGTCTGCTCATCTCTCCCGTGCT
>JAFYAD010000079.1 GCA_017540915.1 Lachnospiraceae bacterium | reverse complement strand
TTTTCAAGGCATAAAGACAGGATACATGTGATCCTGGTGGGAGAGGATCTGGGATTTTAATATTTGAACTGTGATTATCGAGTTTGGTTTTTGCAGTTATAATGCTACAATGAACAAAAAAGACAGGATACAGTGGTTTTTCACGATCCTGTCTTTTGTTTTTTGATGATTTTTATGAAGCTGACTCGAACATTACCGGTTTTAGAACTGTTGCATCTTATTTGTTTTTCTCTTTAACAGTAAGGATGCAGATTGTAAATGCAACTGCGTAGAGGAGTCCGGCTACGGCTATTACGATATTGTAGTTGGTTCCGGAGTTTTTCAATATGATCTCTGAAGTGTTATTTCCGGTGATACCTGCCACCGCCCAGGCTGTCAGCGTGATACCGTGGATCTTTGAGATATTGTCCATGCCGAAACGCTGCGAGAGAAGTGCGGGCAGTGTTGAGAAACCGCCGCCGTATCCAAGATTGATGATCATGAGCAGCGCTATCATTATGATCCTGAACAGAGTGCCTGTGCCTGACAGGAGTACTGTTAAAAGACATGTGGCAATGCAGCTGATATAGATGATCTGGTATACAAGGCTTCTGTCTTTCATCTTATCGGAGATGGTGGAGTAGCCTATGCGTCCGAGAGCGTTGCAGGCGGCTGTTACCGAGGGTACAAAACTGATGATGGCTGCAAGTATGGCAAGACCTTCGAAGGTGTGGTTCAAAAGCTGCTTTTCGTAGGTTATCAGCATGAGACCGCAGTGAATATTTATAAAGAAGATAAGCCATATACCGATAAAGGTGCGGTTCTTGAGAAGCGGCTTGATGGAGAAGTCGTTGTTTTTGGAGGCGTCCTCAACCCAGCCTTCGGGTTTCTTTAAGATGAGGTGTCCTACGAACATCATGCAGAAATATACGCCGCCAAGGATGTAGAACATTGCAGAGATGCCAAAGTTTTTCTGTAATACCTCCATGATGGGTGTTGCGATGGCTTTTGCGAGACCGAAGCCCATGATGGAGATACCGGTGGCAAGACCTTTCTGATCGGAAAACCACAGCATCAGGGTTTTGACCGGTGTAATGTAGCCTACACCCAGACCTATGCCCATGATACAGCCATAGAAAACATAAATGCCAATCAAGGCCGCGATGCCGGTACAGAAATTGATCACAAGACCTGTGCCGATCATACCTGTGGTAAAGCAGATGCAGGAGATGAGAGAGGAGCGGTGAATATCCGCCTCAACTACCTTTCCGGCGAAGGCTGCCGACATACCCAGAAAAAAGATGGCCAGTGAGAAGGCCCAGCCTGTGGCAAAGGTGCTGACACCAATCTTCTGAGCGATTGCTTCCTTGAAAGTACTCCAGCAGTACACGGTACCTATAGAGCAGTGTATGAGCAGTGCCGGTATGGCCGCTCTGATCCATTTGTTGTTCATAACGCATGTCTCCTTTTGTTATCTTTTTCATATGCAAGGGACATTATACATATTCATATATTTTGTGTCAATAATAAAATTATGATAAAAAAAACACAATATATTGTGCATTGTTGCCAACAAAGTGATTATGATATTAAATAAACATTACTCAGATAAACACTTGTTCACTTGGTGTATGACATCAAGAAAAGAAAGACAACAAAAGAAAGACAACAAAAAAGCAACCGCCAACGCCAAAGGTAGGGTTGCTTTTTGTTGTTACTCAGTGAAAAGGGAAGATCAGCTCTCCCCCTTTTTTTGACTGGTTAGAACGAAATATGTCAGCTGTACAGTTTAGCCTTCGCTACGGCAGTGAGGCCTGCTCTCTGGTCGTAGAAGAGACCGGTGGATGCGGTACCCTTGGTGACATACCAGCGGTCGCTGCCATCGAATCGGCTGAGTTCGACATTTACCTGATTGCCTGCGGCATTGCTCTTGATGGTGTACACAATGTTGAGGCGTCCAAGCTGTTCAAAACTCTGGCTATTGAGAGCTTCGGTGTTGGGTGCGTTGTAGTGGAGCGATACTGACATCGGTACCGGCGGATGGAAACCGTTGTCGGCCACAGAACCGTCAAAATATGCTCTTGGAAGCCAGCGGTAGTTGTCGTCCTTTAATCTGTCATTGAAAAACTGCTCCCAGCCTGCTTTGCCGTTGTTACCGCCTTCTGTAAAGCCTCTGCCGAAGGGTTCAAGGTCGGCATAGAGGTATTTCATCATGCTCATACCGATCTCAAAGTCGGCAGTGAGTGCCATAACGGCGTAAACCCAGTAACCCGTGATGCTGCCGGGATCGGAAACATCTACGGCTGCCTTGAGTTCTTCAAGGCTTTCCGGTGCCGGATCTTTTAATACTATCTTTCTGTCGTTCTTCCATTCCGGCAAAAGAATTGCCGGAGTAGTTGCCGACGGTGCAGCAGCACCTGCGAAAGTCCCGCTGGCAGCAGTCATCGCTTTGTCTAATAATCCCATGTTGTCCCTCCTCCTGAAGTAGAATCCTTTAGTGTATGACAGATCAGATGAATACACGGATCTGTCAGAAAACTCATGTTTATATAATGACACAGTTTACAAAGAATTTCAAACATTTCTGAATTTTTTTGTGAATATTTGATGATTTTATAAAATGAATGTGGTACAATATTTTCATTGCAAGTCGAAAACGGGCTAAAACCCTGTATTTACGGCAAACATATTAAATGACCCGCATGAAACGCGGGAGAAAAATGGGAGGTAGAATGTATGGAGGTTTTTATCACAGACAAGATCCGAAACGTGGCGCTGTTGGGGCATGGCGGATGCGGAAAGACATCTCTGGCTGAGGCGATCGCTTATCTGGGCGGCATTACAAACCGAATGGGGACGGTTGATGCGGGCAATACGATCAGCGATTATGATAAGGAAGAAGCTAAGAGACATTTTTCCATCAGGACTACGGTTGTTCCGGTGGTGTGGGGAGATTACAAGGTTAACCTTCTGGATACTCCCGGATATTTTGATTTTGTCGGCGAGACCGAGGAAGCTGTATCCGTTGCGGATGCTGCCATTATAGTGGTATCGGGCAAGGCAGGTGTTGAAACCGGCACAAAGCGCGCATGGGATCTTTGTGAAAAACATAAGCTTCCGCGTATGTTCTTTGTGACCGATATGGATATAGATGAAGCCAGCTACAGACAGGTGGTTCAGGATCTTCAGGATCTCTACGGCAAGAAGATCGCACCATTCCATCTTCCCATCCGCGAGGAAGGCAAATTCGTGGGTTATGTTAATGTTATACAGCAGAAGGCCAAGAGATGGAATGACAAGGGCACTGTAGACAAGTTCGATGTTCCGGATTATTCACAGGAAAACCTTTCAATCTGCAGGGAGGCTTTGGTTGAGGCGGTTGCCGAGACCAGCGAGGAGTTCATGGAGAGGTTCTTTGAC
>JAFYAD010000078.1 GCA_017540915.1 Lachnospiraceae bacterium | reverse complement strand
TTTGAAAAAATATTTTTTATCGGCAGGAAGGTATTATGGAAAAACTAAAAAAATTCGTAGACGGTAAACATTTTCAGGGTTTTATCCTCTTTGTGATATTGTTGAATGCGGTCGTGCTGGGACTTCAGACTTCCAAAACAGTCAGTGCTGCTGCAGGCGGAGTCTTATCGGTCATAGATTCGATATGTCTGGGTATATTTATATTTGAGATGTTTTTAAAGATGATAGCCTACAAGTTTATAGGGTATTTTAAGAATGGCTGGAACTGGTTTGACTTCATCATAATATTGATGTCGGTATTGTCCGGTGTGGCTGTATTTTCATCTTTCCGTGTACTCAGAGTATTTCGTGTTTTCCGTTCCTTGAAGGGGCTTCGCGGTTTTAAGATGGTGAGTTCGCTCAAACCCATGCAGGTGATCATAGGGGCTATCGGAAAGTCATTGCCCGGAATTTCATGGACAGCGCTTTTGCTGATAGTGATCTATTATATCTATTCCATCATAGGAGTTACATGTTTTGGAGAAACATTCCAGGATTGGTTTGGCACGATACCCGCTGCCATGTACACACTGTTTCAGGTTATGACCCTGGAAAGCTGGTCGATGGGGATCAGTCGTCCTGTTATGGAAGTTTTCGGGTCGGCATGGATATATTTTGTATCCTTTGTTTTGATATCTTCTTTTGTGATGATGAACGTTGTGGTAGGTATAGTGGTCAATGCCATCAGTGAAGTCGCAGAGATGAACCGCAAGGATGAGGCTGAGGAAGCAGGCACAGCCGGCATAAAGGAAGAGATGGATGCGGTAAAAGAGCATCTGGCAAAGCTGGAGGAACTGTTGGACAAGCATAGTCAAAAGTGATATTTTTATAAATCATAAAAAAACACTTGCATTTGATTTTTTAATATGCTAAACTTTAAAGGCTGTTGTGAAGACAGTGTGTAACAATTTGTAAAGGGCAGGCGGAAGTCTTCCCGAGACGCAATGGCAAAACCCATTGCCGGAAATATATTTTTGTGAGGTGAATAAGATGCAGGCAGAGATTCAGCCGGATTACTATCAGGCAACAGTTACTTGTAACTGCGGGAACACGTTCGTAGTGGGTTCTACAAAGCAGGAAATCCACGTTGAGATCTGTTCGAAGTGCCATCCGTTCTACACCGGACAGCAGAAGGCTAGCCAGGCAAGAGGACGTATCGAGCAGTTCAACAGAAAATACGGCATGAACAAGTAAAGTCAGTCGTGAGCCGGTGGCAGATGCCGCCGGCTCCTTGTCATTTATTGAACATGTAACTTTGGGAAAATCATATGAGATACAGCGGAATAGGCGGTCAGGCCGTTATAGAGGGCGTTATGATGCGAAACGGTGATGATTACGCCGTTGCAGTCAGAAAACCCGATCATGAGATTGCAATCAGGAAACAGAAAGTCAGCGGACCGGGGACGGATCATTGGTCCAGAAAGATTCCTATAGTACGCGGAGTTTTAAGCTTTGCGGATTCCCTGGTGTTGGGGATGGGAGCTTTATCCGTTTCTTCAGAGTATTTTGACGAAGAAGATGAAGATGACAAAAAATCCGTTGAAGAGGATGACAGTGCTAAGTCAGAGAAAAAGCAAAAAAAAGAAAAACTTGAGAATACACTGATATTGGTTTCTTCGTTTGTGCTGGCTATTGTGGTATTCATGATCATACCTTATCTTTTATCCTTACTCTTCAAGAGGTTTGGTCTTGGAGATATGTTGATAACACTCATAGAGGGTGTCATAAGAGTTGTGATCTTTTTGGCATATATGTTTTTTATCTCTTTTTTAGAGGATATCAAGCGGACATATATGTATCACGGGGCAGAGCATAAGTGTATAAACTGTATAGAATCAGGGCTGGAACTCAATGTGGAGAATGTCAGAAAGAGCAGCCGTTTCCATAAGCGCTGCGGCACCAGCTTCCTCTTTGTGGTAGTCATAGTGAGCATTGTGGTATTCATGTTCATCAGAGTCGATTCGAGGATATTGAGACTTGCCTTAAGGCTTTTACTGATACCTGTGGTAGCGGGTATATCCTATGAGTTCATAAGACTTGCAGGCAGATATGACAATCCTGTGATAAATCTTTTGTCCAAGCCGGGATTATGGCTTCAGAAGCTGTCCACAGCAGAACCGGATGATGACATGATAGAGGTTGGAATAGCCTCCGTTGAGGCGGTGTTCGACTGGAAAGATTTCATTTCGAAGAGTGAGAATTCTAATGGAGATAACTCCAAATGAAACAACTCCAATAGAGAAAACTTCAAATGAGACAACTTCAATAGAGATAACTTCAAATGAAACAACTCCAATAGAGAAAACTTCAAATGAGACAACTTTAATAGAGATAACTTCGAAGCAGATAATGACAAGGAATGACCTGAAAAGGTTTTGAGTTTAAAGGCTCCCCCTTTCGGGGGAGCTGTCAGTGAAGCTGACTGAGGGGGCCTTTATCGCACATGAATTACAGGGATGCACTAAAAAAATGCGAACAAAACTTAATAAATGCAGGTATAACGGAAGCAAAACTTGATGCGTGGCTATTGATGTCTTATACTGCAAAAATAGATCGCAGTTTTTATTATACCCACATGGATGAGCCAATGCCTGAAGATTTGGAACATGATTTTTTTGCATCTGTGGATAAGCGTACCGAACATGTCCCGCTCCAGTACATTACAGGAGAGCAGGGATTTATGGGGCTGACATTCAACGTGAATACCAATGTGCTGATACCCAGACAGGATACGGAAACTCTTGTGGAGGCCGCGTTAAAGATCATAAGACCGGAGTACCGGGTTTTGGATATGTGCACCGGCAGCGGATGTATCATCATCAGTATTAAATACAATGTACCTGAGGTTGTTGCTACAGGATCAGATATCTCAAAACAGGCTCTTTTAGTGGCCAAGGACAATGCAAAAAAATACGGCATGAATATTGATTTTATCACAGGAAATCTTTTTGACAATATCAGCGGAGATTTCGATGTAATTGTATCGAATCCGCCGTATATCCCGACAACGGATATCCTGACTCTGATGCCGGAAGTGAGAGATTTCGAGCCGATAGGTGCGTTGGACGGAGGTCCTGACGGACTTGAGATATCCAGACAGCTTATCGCAGGCGCGAAAGATCATCTTAGGGAAGGCGGAGCATTGCTCTTGGAGATCGGATACGATCAGGCGGCGGATGTCACATCATTGATGAGAGAAAACGGTTTTGTGGCAGTCGAAGTCATAAAAGATTTAAGCGGTCATGACAGAGTCGTGACGGGGATCAGATAGTTTCCGGGGAGATATAAGAAATGACGTGGATTTAGCGTACTGTATTAAAAAACAAGTGCTGCATATAGGTACAGTATTTAGGAATTATCGTTTGTAGTTGGTTTACATTATATTTCATGATTTGAGGGTTAATAAGCCTTGCCTCCACCGGCAAGCAAGCTTGTCGCGAAGTCAGGCTTTTGGCCTCTGGATCATTACATTGAGGAATAAAAAATGTTTGATAAATTGGAGGATATTCTTGTCAGATACGATGAGATTTTGAGCGAGTTATCGGAGCCGGATGTGGCAAACGATACCAAGCGTTTTCAAAAGCTCATGAAGGAGCAGAGCGATATCCTGCCCCTGGTAGAAACTTATAAAGAATACAAAACACAAAAACAGAATATAGAGGATTCCTTGGCTATACTGGATGAGGAGAGCGACGAAGAGCTTAAGGAACTGGCAAAAGAAGAACTTTCCGCTTCAAAGGCGAAGGTTTCCGAGCTGGAGGACAAGCTAAAGATATTGCTGCTGCCAAAGGATCCTAATGACGACAAAAACGTTATCGTGGAGATCCGTGCAGGTGCAGGCGGAGAGGAAGCTGCTCTTTTTGCTGCCGAGATCTACCGTATGTATGTGCATTACGCAGAGGCAAGGCGCTGGAAGGTCGAGACTCTTGAGGCAGACGAGACCGGTATCGGCGGCATGAAATCGGTTGATTTCATGGTGAGCGGCCAGGGTGCGTATTCGGTACTCAAATACGAGTCAGGTGTTCATCGTGTGCAGAGAGTACCGGAGACCGAATCCCAGGGGCGCATACAGACTTCAACCTGCTCTGTTGCAGTAATGCCGGAGGCTGAAGAGGTTGAAGTCACCATTGATGACAAGGACATCAGGATTGATGTCATGCGTGCATCCGGAAACGGCGGGCAGTGTGTCAACACCACGGATTCGGCCGTGACACTGACGCATTATCCCACGGGCATAGTGATCTATTCCCAGACTGAGAAGTCACAGCTGCAGAACAAGGAAAAAGCCTTTGCGCTCCTTCGCGCAAAGCTCTACGATCTTGAGCTTCAAAAGCAGCAGGATGCAGAGTCCGCAATGCGCCGCAGCCAGGTTGGTACCGGTGACAGATCCGAGAAGATCCGAACCTACAACTTCCCGCAGGGACGTGTCACCGACCACCGTATAAACCTTACGCTTTACAAGCTGGATAAGGTGATGAACGGAGACATCCAGGAGATCCTGGACGGTTGCATTGCTGCCGACCAGGCCGCAAAGCTTGCAAATGTAGAGCAGTGATTAATGAGTAGTAACATCACGAGTTCAGTGATTATAAATGACTAAAAAATGCCCTTCGCTGTAAAGCGGAGGGCTTTTGTTATGTCTTTTATTTGCGAGATGCAAGCATAGCTTCTAATTCGGCGATGCGTTTGTCTCTGTCAGCCAGTTCTTTCTTGCTGTCAGCCAGTTCTTTCTTGCTGTCAGCCAGTTCTTTCTT
>JAFYAD010000077.1 GCA_017540915.1 Lachnospiraceae bacterium | reverse complement strand
GCTATGTTACGGATCTTCTTACCATAGAAGGAGCCCCCTCCATGGCCGAGGGCTATAATGAGGGGATGAGAAGCAGCGACGCCCGGTATAAGATATACCTTCATCAGGATGTTTTTATCATCGACAGAAGGTTCCTTCACCGTATTATTGAGATCTTTAAGGACGAGACCATAGGCATGATCGGACCTGTGGGTTACAAAAAGCTTCCGAAAAACGGGATCCAGGTAACCGCAGATATCACAGGTGCCTATATCACCAATGATCTGTTTTCAACAAAATCCAAATGTAACACTTCGAAGGCAGAGAACTGCATCGATGTAAAATCCATCGACGGCTTCCTGATGGCTACACAGTATGATCTTCCCTGGAGAGAGGATATCTTTAAAGATTGGGATTTTTATGATGTGAGCCAGAGCTTTGAATTCAGAAAAAAGGGATACCGGGTTGTGGTGCCTGCTGTGGACAAGCCCGGCGTTATCCATTATGACGGACTGCTGAACATGAAGGATTACTATAAGAACCGCCGCCTATTCCTTGAAAATTACGGAGATACTTATCAATTGTTTTGATAAAGTGGACAATTTCGGCTCGGTTCAGGACTTTCTTTGCGAACTGGATCATTACGCCTGTCCGGCAAGCCTTTGAAGCTCTCCCAAAACCTGCTGATACATCCCCTCTTTATTTATACTTCCCGTATCGATAAGCACAGAGATCCCGTAAACGGAGATCCTCTGCTTAAGCACCATGTCAATAAGCTGTGAAACCGCATCCGGGTCTTCGGCGAATTCGACCCTCCACAAAAGAAACCTGGCTTTGTTTATCACCTCTGAGATAAGAGCGTCGAGGCTTTCCGCCTGATCAAGGATGGTGGGGGTCACGTTCCCGGCTGCTTCATTTTTGTAGATCGCGTAGATCAGTCTGACAAACCGGTATACGGACCGGTTCTTAAGTATGCCCTGCAATCCCGGATCCTGAGCAAGATGGCAGAACCGGTCATGGTCGCGGGCGGCAATGGATGCGCTTACGTCATCGGAAAACTGCTGCTCCGTTTCATCGTAACAGCGGTGCCAGCCGTCTTCGTTTTCCTCACAGTAGAGGGCATATTCTTCACTTGTGGGGTCCATCCTGTTTTCAGACATTATCCCGGCTCCATCTGATCAGTTCGATCGCTGTTTTTCCAAGACCTCCGTCGTTCAATACGGCGGCAACATAATTGTATACATCGGGATTGTTGGCAATCCCTTTTATGTATCTGCCGATGACCGGACCTGAAAACCTCAGCCCTGTCATGTAATTTACGAATTCCTCTTCGGTCTTTTGAGACGGATCCGACAGGAGCTGCAACACCTTTGTTCCCGGTTCCATAACCGCCTTTGCGGTATCGGAAAGCGTCCGGGTAAGCTCCCCGGGGAGATATTCAAAAAGTGAGAGATCACAGTACTTCAGCTCGTCCATATATATGTGGAAAACACGCGCATATCTGGAATAGAAATTTATGTCGTCATCTTCACAGGTGGAATACCCCTTAAGAAGAGTGTCTCTGCACTGTCTGAAAAGTCCCGCCGAAAACAGTTTTTCCAGATGAGACATGAAAGCCTCCCGGTTGCCGGGTGAAGGAACGTCTTCGGGCTCGGTGCCGCTGCTCTTCAGCTGGACATAATCGCACTCGGCATAGCTTATCCCGGAGCGGATCAGTTTTTCCACATAGACGTGGGAAAGGCGCTCGGCCATAAAGCCCACATCCCGGTGGAGATAGGCGTCCCTTTTTTCGGGAACATCTTTATAAAATATTTCCAGCATGGGGAAAAGCCAGTCGCAGTAATCCCTGAAATGCTCAAGGCTCCAGATGTTCATGTTGCAGGGGTGAAACCCGGTCTCGTTGACCAGTTCTGCCGTCAGTTCAAAATCCTCGGGATGGCAGAGCTTTACGATTTCAATGGCTTTGTCAAAGACCAAGGCGAAATCCTCCTGATTCATAAAATCGTAGAGGGGCATCTCAAGGTCAAGTTTTTTCAGGGTGATGAGAGAGACTCCTTTGTCTATAAGAGAAGAGATCTCCGCGTCCGAAAGACAGAAGCGCCGTCTGTAGTGCTCTATGCCAACATAGTCGGAGCTGATATTGTGCCGGGCCCACCACACGGCGGTCATCTCGGAATACCTGGGATTTCTGTCGGAAATACTCAGGTCAAATCCGTCGTGGTCATTTTGCCCGTAGATGCGTTTGTCGGTGAGGGCGGCTCCGGCCTGTACTTCTTTGTAATGATCGGAAGCAGGAGGCTGCTCCAAAAGTTCTTTGTCCTTGTGGCATCCTATCACCAGTCTTGTGATATCCCGGTTCATGATAATCTCCTTAAACGGCAAACAGATCCCCGTCGCTGCTCTTAAGTCCGCCGGACTCCATATCTCCGAAGAATCCGCTCTCAAGCACTATCTGATAAAACTGGCGGGCGCTTATGCGGCTGCGGTATCTGGGGTCTCTGAAAAATTCCGCAAGCTCGGGCGAAAAAACATGGTAGCTCTCAAAGGTGGCTGCGTCATAATCGGAGGCAAGCCATGCCTTGTCCTCACCGGTCAGATCCTCCGGCTTTGTAAAGGCTCCCGTAATGCGCATGGAGTGCCAGTCACGAAGGGCGTAGAAGTCGGGGTGGTTGTTTAAGACCCAGGTTCCGTAGGTTTCGAATTCGGAGAAACCTCTCATCAGATCCTTGTCGTAGGGAAGTGAAAAGAAGATCTTTTCGTAGTACTTTTCGCCTTTTATATCCAGAGCCTCGGTTTCGGCTATCAGCTCCTTCATAAACGAGGTTTTAAAGATCATATGCTCGGAGATAAAAGAGGGCTCTATAGCCTTGTCGTATCCCCAGACCTTTTTTATGGTGCGGAAATAGCTCTGCAGATATTCCGTTTTTACATCAAAGTACGGACGACCCTGGGGGTCAAACATTTCCGTCTCCCGCAGGGGGATTGTGTCCGCATCCCAGGACATGTAGTATTCGTCCTCACAGATATCGGAAAATGACATTTTAAGGAACTGCTGATAATACCAGCCGGGCTTGGAATCCGCCGACATGGCAAAGCCTCCCGCACGGAGGTGCTCCCTCATGACCTGCGTAAGTATGTCGAAGCTTATGAGGTCATTTTCGTTTATATAGCGCACGGGACCGTCGTTTTCAAAAGTCTTTGCGTCCCTTAAAACAAGGGGCTCCAGGGCAGCAGGACCTATGAAGATCACCTCTTTTACGGGCAGCAGTCTGAAGAAATCTCCGAGGTTCCGGGTTATCCTGTCGTAATCCTTTGCGGTTGTGGGTATGATAAGGGGGATTCTGGTTGAAAACATGGCAACTCCTCGGTTTAAAACTCGGGTTTAAAATGGTATAATAGAATCCGGGTTCAGTAAATATATTAGCATAATTACAGGCATGTTTCCAATCATATGAGATTTTTGTTTATAAAGGTCAGGGGCTCCGTAAAAGATCTGGTCCACTCCCTTGAGGCCATGGGTCACGAGGTCACCACCCTTGAAGGTTATGAATTCGAACCTTACTCCGATTGCGAGGAGGCTTACAGCGCTCTTGAGGCCATGGTAAAAAAGGGCGGCTGGGATTTTCTGATATCCTACCTCTTTTTCGGAAGAGTGTCGGATATCTGTAATGCTTACGGCCTGAGGTACATTGCCTGGGTTTACGACTCGCCCCTTATGACCCTGTTTGACGAGCAGGTCAAAAATCCCGTAAACAGGATATTTGTATTCGACAAAAGGGAATACGAAAGACTTAAGGAAGCTGGCGTCCCCAGACTTTATTACATGCCCATGGCCGCCTGCACCGACAGGATCGGTCTCATCAGCATACGCCCTGAGGACGAGGAGCGTTTCACCTGCGACATCAGCTTTGTGGGGGCTCTCTATGAGGACAACCCCTACGACAACATAATAAACGAGCTGCCCGGCAAGTACGCCGACGATATAAAAAAGTATCTGGGAGTAAATCTCTGCAACTGGAAGAGCATCAGGCCCTGGCCCTCGGTTGACGGCAGCCTGGCTTCATTTTGCGAGGACAGGGGCTTTCTGAACATGAAGTATGCCCACGGTCTTGATGCGAAAACTTTTCTGGGAGTTGCCCTGATGAGCCGTAAGCTTGCCCAGCTTGAGCGGATCAGCG
>JAFYAD010000076.1 GCA_017540915.1 Lachnospiraceae bacterium | reverse complement strand
GGATATGGTGGTGTGCAACTGGCATGCATCATATTATTCCTTATTTATAAACTTACCGAACCGATGACAGATGTCTGGCATGGCATCCTGCAGAAGGCAGAGCGTATGGATGTTATAGGTATTGCATATGCGATGAGAGGAATAATATCAATCGCTGCTTTTTCTGCCGGAATGATTATTACGAAGAACCTGGTAGTATCGCTGATACTCCTTGTCGCTAGTGCTTTTCTTCTTAGCTATTTCTATGATCTCAGAAAAACAAATGAGGTATTTCACAGGGGCAGTGCCAATCCCAGAATATTGTTTGCTCTGCTTCTTCAGTGTCTGCCGCTTGCCATACATACATTTTTAAATGGCGTTTCTACTAACCTGCCCAAGATCTATCTGGAGAGGACGCTGGGAACGGAGCAGATGGGAATATATAATCTGGTAAATTCACCTGTTTTGATCCTGCAGGTCGGTATAGCATATCTCTTCGCCCCGTTTATCACACACTTTACCCGCCGTCTGGATCAAAAGGATAAAAAGGGATTCATTCATCTTGTCGGCGTTGTTTGCGGCATAGTGCTGGCTGCAGGCGCACTTGGGTTATTGGGATGCGCTATATTTGGTAAGATGGGGCTGGAGTTCCTATATCATGATCCGAATGTCACTGCTGCTTCAGGATTATTGTATCCCATGGTCATTTGCGTGGTGTTCAGCTGTTTCTCTGTGCTTTTATGTATGCTCAATACAGTTCTCCGCTCAATGGGGGGGCTTATAATATCAAATGTTGCAGAAATAATAATTGCTATGCTTGTCTCTGCTCCCCTGATCAAGAGATATGGAATGGCAGGAACTTCTATAGCGACTACTTTGACGCTGGTTGTGCAATGTGTGCTGCTGGTAATTTTCGGATTGTTTAGTTTGAATAAACGAACAGCAACGGAAGAGGTAAAGGAATGATGGACAAAGACAGAAATTGGTGGCAGGATGCCGTTTTCTACCAGATCTACCCCCGCAGTTTCTTTGACAGCGATGGGGACGGGGAAGGAGATCTTGCAGGAATAACGGCAAAGCTGGATTATATAAAGAGCCTCGGAGTGGATGCCATATGGTCATGCCCGTATTTTGTATCGCCCAAGGCAGATAACGGATATGATGTGGCAGATTACAGAGATATAGATCCAAGTTTTGGAACGCTTGAAGACTGGAAAACTATGTGCGATGAGATCCACAAGCGAGGGATGAAATTCTTTATGGACCTGGTCGTCAATCATACATCAGATGAACATCCGTGGTTCCGTAGCGCTGCTGCATCAAAGGACAGCCCTTACAGGGACTACTATATTTTCCGTGAAGGGAAAGAAGATGGTTCAGAGCCCTCAAACTGGATGAGTGTTTTCGGCGGGTCTACCTGGCAGTACAACGAGCCCACCAAGGATTATTATCTGCATCTGTTCGCTGTCAAACAGCCGGACCTCAACTGGCAGAACCCCAAAATCATGGATGAGGTCGCAGACATCATCGAATACTGGGCGGATCTTGGAGTGGACGGATTCCGTCTGGATGCATTCAATAATGCAGATAAGGATCAATCCTTCCCGGATGTGGAGACCATGCCTGGTGAAAAATACGGATTTGCATCACAGCATTATGTCAGCCGCCCCGGAGTGGATGAATATATTCATGAACTATATAAAAGAGAGCTTGGACCGAAAGGGCTTGTGACCGTAGTCGAACTTGCATATTGTCCGGTACAGAAAGCGATAGAATACTGTGATCCGGCAAGAGAAGAGTTTGATATGCTGTATTTTTTTGATATGCTGAACTTTGATCAGGAAGGATTCGATAAGTTCAAACCATTGCCATTCAAAGTCAGTGATCTTAAGAAAACGATGGAGCACTGGATCAGCAACCTTCACGGCAAAGGCTATTGTGCTTTGTTTATCGGCAACCATGACCAGTGCAGAGCGCTATCCAGATTTGGAACAACGGGGAAATACCGTGAGAGAAGCGCTAAAACTCTGGCAAATGCAATGTATTTCCTTGAGGGTGTGCCGTATGTTTATCAGGGTGATGAACTTGGAATGGCAAACACGGATTTCCAGTCAATAGATGAGTATAACGATGTAGAAGTGCACAACTACTGGAATGAACATGTTATTGAAAAAGGAGAAGATCCGGAAAAGATTCTTGAGATCCTGAGAGAAAGAAGCAGAGATGCGGGACGTGCCCCGATACCGTGGGATGACAGTCCAAACGGTGGTTTCACAACAGGGAAACCTTGGCTGAGACTGGGATCGGAATATAAAACCGTAAATGTTCAGGCAGAGGACAAGGACCCGGATTCCGTACTGAATTTCTACCGCAAATTACTTAAGGCCCGCCATGGCAAACCATGTATCATTCATGGGGAGACGGAATGGTTAGATCTGAACAGCGATGAACACATGAGTTACCTCAGGAAAGCAGAAGGAGAAACTCTTGCAAGTCTTAATAACTTTACAGATCATGAAGTTACGGTTTGCCTGCCTGAAGGTTATGATGCGGAAAAAGCAGTGATTCTGCTGAGTAACTGCGGAAGAAAAACACTCGAAGAGGCTTCGGTAAAACTGGAACCATGGGAGTGTATCACAGCTATATGGAAAGAGTGATTTTTGAGAGGAAAATACAGCAATAGTGTGCTATACTGATTACACATTATTCCTGATGGAAAAAATTTTTTAGGAG
>JAFYAD010000075.1 GCA_017540915.1 Lachnospiraceae bacterium | reverse complement strand
GAGATATACACCATGAAGATGAGCGCCATCACCAGAAATCTTACAGCCAATGTTTTCAAGCTGGCCTTTGACGGACATTCCATGGCTAATGAATGTGAAAAAGGAGTGGTCAATGAGGACAGGATCTGGTGGGTTCAGGCAGAGACGGTGGTCGGTTTCCTGAACGCATACCAGAAGCAGGCTTTTCGCAAGGATTATTTCAATGCTGCGCTGGCTGAGTGGGATTTCATAAAAGAATATGTTCATGACAAGCGCGAGGGATCCGAGTGGTACTGGAAAGTTGATAAAGAGGGCAAACCCGCAGAGGACAAGCCCATTATAGAGGAGTGGAAATGTCCTTATCACAACGGCCGTATGTGTATAGAGGTAATACGGCGCGTTTCTGTGATGGAACAGGATGATAAGTACCTTCTTAATGATGAAAAGAAACCGGCGGAGGATGAGGTCGTTTCAGAGGAGGAGGCTGTTACAGAGGCGGCACCTGTTGAGGCGGAAGCATCAGAAGTTGAGGCTGTAACGGAAGCAGAGCCCGCTCCGGAAGAGGTTTTGGCAGAGCCGGCAGAGGAAGAACCCCATGTTTCAGGGGAGGTGCCTGTTGAGGAAACTTCGGAGGAGCCTGCAACAGAGGAGACTTCTTCAGAAGAGACGGCTTCAGAGGAATCTGTATCAGAGGAGCCGGTATCAGAGGAAACTGTCTCAGAAAAGTCGGTATCAGAGGAAACTGTATCAGAAGAGCCGGTATCAAAGGAGCCTGTAACAGAAGAATCTGTATCGGATGAGTCTGTTTCAGAGGTGGCGTCGGAAGAGACACCGGCAGAGATACAGGCAGAAGAGTCTGTTACTGAAGAGACCGTTATGGATGAGGCGGCAGCAGAGACCGCAACCGCTGATAAAGAGGAAAAACAGGAGGAAGAGCCCGACTGGGAGGCACTTGCCGAAAAGCCGAGAATTCATCCCAAATACATCAGAATGCTGGGAGAGCAGGAACTCTACATACAGCGCAAGAACGAGAAGTCGTCTTTCTACAACGGTATTTACGACAGGTACGTTCATCCTGTACTTACGAGAAAACATGTGCCTATATTCTGGCAGTATGATGTCAATGAAGTTACAAATCCGTATTTCATGGAGAGACTTGGCATAAATGCCGTGATGAATTCCGGAGCCATCTATCTCAATAACAGATATTATCTGGTTGCCCGTATAGAGGGTAATGACAGAAAGTCTTTCTTCGGAGTGGCTGAGAGTGATAACGGTATAGACAATTTCAGATTCTGGGATTACCCCATACTGCTGGATGATCTTTATCCGGATGAGACCAATGTATACGATATGCGTCTCACACAGCATGAGGACGGATATATCTACGGTGTGTTCTGTTCGGAGAGCAAGGACAGATCAACCAATGATCTTTCCGCTGCGGTTGCTGCTGCAGGTATTGTGCGTACCAAGGATTTAAAGACCTGGGAGCGACTTGACAATCTGAAGACCTTAAATTCTCCGCAGCAGAGAAATGTGGTACTGCATCCGGAGTTTGTGAACGGCAAGTATGCTTTCTACACCAGACCGATGGATGATTTCATAGAGACGGGATCCGGCGGAGGCATTGGATTCGGGCTTTGTGATGATATTGAGCATGCGGTGATAGATGAAGAGAAGATGACTTCACTGAGAAAATATCATACCATCACCGAGGCCAAGAACGGAGCGGGCGCTACACCCATCAGAACTCCGAGGGGGTGGATACATATCGCCCACGGTGTCAGAAATACCGCTGCAGGTCTCAGGTATGTTATCTATGCTTTTGCTACGGCGTTAGATGATCCTTCACGTGTTATCGCAGAGCCTTCGGGACTTTTGATAGGACCCAGAGGGGATGAGCGTGTGGGTGATGTTTCCAATGTCACCTTCACAAACGGCTGCATTGTCAATGATGAGGATGAAGTATTCATCTACTACGCATCATCCGATACAAGGGTTCATGTAGCCACGACCACTATCGATAAGCTTTTGGATTATGTGTTTGAGACACCGCGGGATCCGGGACGTTCGGTATTATGCGTTCAGCAGAGATGTGACCTTATAAGCAAAAATCTCAAACTTCTGAGGGCACAGCCGGACTGATGTTATAAGCGTTTTTTTGACAATAAGGACAAGAAATGTTAACGGCAGGGTGAGGAGCTGTTGGACCTGACAGTTGCTGCCCTGCCATTTTTGTACAAAAAAGGAGAAAAAATGATAATAAAACCTAATGATCCGCATCTGGTTTATTCCGGAAGGATCGACCATGAAAACGAGTCGGAACCTGTACTGGTGTACGCGGGAAGCTTCATCAGGCTCAGGTTTAAGGGTGGCAGCAAAGTATCTGTCACAGTGAAAAATTACAGAAACTGTTACAAGGATTCCCTTGGTGTAATACTGGACGGAGTTCAGAAAAAGATCATTCTGTCCGACACCTCCGAAGAAAAAACATATGTTATAGCCGATAAAGGCAAAGACGGCAGTTTGAGAGCCTGCGGAGAGACGGCGTTTA
This sequence comes from Lachnospiraceae bacterium, assembly GCA_017540915.1. Next base: position 3,162 of record JAFYAD010000075.1, on the reverse strand, counting down.
CAGTGGAAGAGCAGGCAGACAGGGATAGTGTAATGGATTCTCTCTTGAAAAAACAGACAGATGATCATCATGACCTTTTAATATTCAAGAGAATGGATGCTGCCCATGCTGTTGGATTTTTGGGATTGGAGATAGAAGGTGAGGTCGAGCTGTCGGATCCGCCGGCAAGACCAAAGCTCAAGATGGAAGTCTTCGGTGACAGCGTATCCTGCGGAGAGGTTTCCGAGATGGTTGAACGCACGGGACAGAGCGATCCCGAGGGACATGAGGGCATGTATTCGAACAGCTGGAATGCATATGGCTGGCTTACGGCCAGAAATCTCGATGCCGAGGTACATCTCACAAGTCAGGGCGGCATTGCGCTTTTTGATAAGACCGGATATTTTAACGGACCGGAATTGGATACTATGTTGGGTGTGCTGTCATGTTACGACAAGACCCAGTACAATCCGGGGATCAAACTTCCTGTCACGGATTGGGATTTTTCAAAATATATTCCCGATATCTGTGTCATAGCCATCGGACAGAATGACGCCAATCCCGGTAATATCATGGCTGAGGACTATGACGGGCAGAAGGCAGTCGAGTGGAGAAGGGCTTACAAGGGATTTGTCGAAACACTCATGTATAAATATGAAAACTGTTCTTTTGTCCTGATCACGACGGTTCTGATGCACGATCCGGCTTGGGATAAGGCTATAGGCGAGGTTTGTGATTCCATAGGAAGCGAGCGGGTTCATCACTTCATGTTTACCAGAAACGGTGCAGCTACTCCGGGACATCCCAGAATAGCGGAGCATGAGGAGATGGCAAGGGAGCTGACAGAGTTTATAAAGAGGTCTGTATTGTAAAAAGGGGAGGAATGAAAGGTGATTTGTAATTTGGATTACAGCAGGGCGATTTCCAATATGGGTAATTCTGTGCGTATCAAAGATGTTATGAAGCGTGCGCTGGCCGGGGAAGACATAACGGTGGCTTTTCTGGGGGGATCCATAACCCAGGGTTCTTTATCCAGCACACCGGAACTGTGCTATGCGTACCGCGTTTATAAATGGTGGTGTGAGACTTTCCCGAAGTCAAAGATCACATATGTGAATGCGGGTATAGGCGCAACGGATTCGCAGTTCGGCTGCGCCAGGGCAGACAGTGATGTTTTGGCATATAAGCCGGATTTCATGATAATAGAGTATTCCGTTAATGATGCTTCAAACGACCATTATATGGAGACATATGAGGGACTGGTGAGAAAGTGTTATTACAGTGATGTAAAGCCTGCAGTGATGCTGGTGCATAATGTTTGTTATGACAACGGTTCCAATGCCGAGCGGGTTCACAGTGCGGTGGCAAGGCATTATGACTTGCCTTCGGTTACAATGAGAGAGACCATATATCCGATGCTTTTGAATGGATCAGTGGCTAATCGTGCTATAACTCCTGACGATCTTCATCCCAATGACGCAGGTCATGAGCTTGTGGCTTCTGTCATAACACACAGATTAGGTCAGATACTGAAAGGTGTCGGTGATGATAATGCCGAAGGCGCAGTGTCATACACGGAAAAAGAAAAGCCGGAAGCTTTCACATTGAATGCATATGAGGACAGTGTGAGATTCAGAAACGATAATGCGGTAATATCAGATAATACAGGCTGGACTGCTGATGCGTCAGAGCAGAAGGTTATAACGGATATCTTCATGAAGGGCTGGACCGCCAAAGATAAGGGATCAAGGATCTGCTTTGAGGTGGAAGGAAGTTGCATAGGTGTACAGTACAGACGCACCATCAGTTTACCCGCGCCCGTCGCTAAGATCACTGTCGACGGTGATGCCGAAAACGCTCGTATTCTGGACGCCAATTTTGATGAAACCTGGGGTGACAAGCTGTGCCTTGACACGGTTTTGGAACACGGTGAGCGAAAAAAACACATTGTTGAGGTTGAGATCATTGAGGCACATGAGAATGACAAATTGCCGTTTTATCTTGTTTCAGTTATTGCAAGTTAGGGCATTCAATTAATTTTCTCAAATGTGGAGATGCTCGCGGGCATATGTGCCGTTAGTCACCTTTTGACCCTCAAATCAATTTATAAAACGTAACAATAGGAGAAAACATGGAACTACTGAAAATACAACCTGTCTTCACCCACAACATCTGGGGCGGAGACAGATTATCAAAAGATTTTGGATATGACATAGAAGGCTCGGATATCGGCGAGTGCTGGGGAATATCCGCACACCCCAACGGAGAGGGGGTTATAAAAGGCGGCGAATACGACGGAGTAAAGTTGTCGGAGCTTTGGGTGACACATCCCGAACTGTTTGGAAATGTGAGCTTTGACAGATTTCCCCTGCTCATCAAGATAATCGATGCAAAGGATGATCTCTCGATCCAGGTGCATCCGGATGACGAGTACGCAAAGATCCATGAGAACGGATCTCTCGGAAAGACTGAATGCTGGTATATCCTGGATTGCGATGAGGGCGGCACCATAGTGGTGGGCCATAACGCAAAGACAAAAGAAGAATTGAAAGATATGATAGAGAAGGGCAGATGGAATGATTTCATCCGTGAGATCCCTATCAAAAAAGGCGATTTTATACAGATCGATCCGGGAACCGTTCATGCCATAAAAGGCGGGACACTGATCCTGGAGACACAGCAGAATTCTGATATAACCTACAGAGTCTATGACTATGACAGGCTGCAGAACGGAAAACCCAGACAGCTCCATGTGAGCCAGAGCATAGATGTTATAACAGTGCCCGCCAAGAGCCCTGAGGATTCCGTAAAGGATATGTCGGTGCTTCCCGCAAATCAGGTCAATGTGATGTACAGTTGCAAGTATTATACTGTTTCAAAGATCGCTGTGGATGGAAGTTTTACAATGAACAACACTAAGCCTTTCCTTAATGTCACAGTGATAGAGGGAGAGGGCAGTATAAACGGAGAACAGGTAAAAAAGGGAGATCATATGATAGTGCCCGCAGGAGTGTCTTCACTGAAATTTGAGGGACAGTTTGAGATGATAGTATCGTCTATATGATAGTAATACCCCCTCAGTCCGCTTCGCGGACAGCTCCCCCAGAGGGAGAGCCTTAAAAGGGAAATCGAGAGTTTTAAAGGCTCCCCCTTAGGGGGGAGCTGTCAGCGAAGCTGACTGAG
>JAFYAD010000074.1 GCA_017540915.1 Lachnospiraceae bacterium | reverse complement strand
TGAGAGGAAGACAATGGCAGACAAGGGAAATTTTTATTTGACAACGGCAATCGCATATGCATCGGCAAAACCGCACATCGGTAACACCTACGAGATCGTTCTGTCCGACGCTATGTGCAGGTTCAAGAGAAAACAGGGCTACAACGTGTTCTTTCAGACAGGTACCGATGAACACGGCCAGAAGATAGAGCTGGCAGCCGAGAAGGCGGGCGTCACCCCCAAGGAATACGTGGATCGTGTGGTAAAAGAGGACATCAAACCCATATGGGATCTCATGAATACCTCATATGACAAGTTTATCCGCACCACAGATGATTACCATGAAAAGCAGATCCAGAAGATCTTCAAAAAGCTTTACGATCAGGGTGATATCTACAAGGGCGCCTACGAGGGAATGTACTGCACACCCTGTGAGTCTTTCTGGACAGAGAGCCAGCTTGTGGACGGAAAATGCCCGGACTGCGGCAGAGAGGTGCATCCGGCCAAGGAGGAGGCGTATTTCTTCAAGATGAGCAAATACGCTGACAGACTTATCGAGCACATCAACACCCATCCGGAGTTCATACAGCCCGTATCCCGTAAGAACGAGATGATGAACAATTTCCTGTTGCCCGGTCTTCAGGATCTCTGCGTTTCCAGGACATCATTTGACTGGGGTATCCCGGTGGATTTTGATGACAAACATGTGGTATATGTGTGGCTTGATGCGCTTTCCAACTATATCACCGGTATCGGATATGATGCGGACGGTCATCACGGTGAGAACTACGGCAAGTTCTGGCCGGCGGATATCCATGTCATAGGAAAAGATATAATCCGTTTCCATACGATTTACTGGCCCATATTCCTGATGGCTCTCGGTGAGCCTCTGCCCAAGCAGATCTTCGGTCATCCGTGGCTTTTGCAGGGCGGAGAGAAGATGTCCAAGTCCAGAGGAAACGTTATATATGCGGATGATTGCGTATCTCTCTTCGGAGTGGACGCCACAAGATATTTCCTGCTGCATGAGATGCCCTTTGACAACGACGGCATCATCACCTGGGAGCTGGTGGTAGAGCGCTATAACAGCGATCTTGCCAATATTTTGGGTAATCTTTTGAATCGTACCATCTCCATGAGCAACAAATATTTTGGCGGTGTTGTGGAATCCACAGGCGTTACCGAGGCTGTGGATGAGGATCTGAAGTCCGTAGTGACGGGTACCCGCGCATCCGTTGAGAAAAAGATGGACGCCAACAGAGTAGCGGACGCCATTACCGATGTTTTCGCATTGTTCAGAAGATGCAACAAATATATAGACGAGACGGAGCCATGGGTTCTGGCCAAGGACGAGGCCCGTAAAGACAGGCTCAAAGAGGTACTCTACAATCTCACGGAATCACTGGTCATCGGAGCGACATTGCTCAAGCCCTTCCTGCCGGAGACGGGAGAGAAGATATTATCACAGCTGAATGCGGCAGAGCGCGAGTACGACGATCTGGACAAGTTCGGGCTTTATCCCTCGGGAGATAAGGTTACGGATGCGCCGGAGATACTCTTCGCAAGGCTTGATGTAAATGAGATCATGGAAAAGGTAGAGGTTATCCGTGCCGCACAGAAAGCTGCATACGAGGCAGAGCAGGCGGCATCGGGTGAGGTATCGGCTAATGCCGCTGATAAAGCGGAGGATCAGGAAGCTGCCATAGATTTTGAGCTTAAGCCGGAGATCACCTTCGATGATTTCGAGAAGCTTCAGTTCAGAATGGGAGAGATCATCGCCTGCGAGGCTGTTCCGAAGTCCAAGAAACTCCTCTGTTCGCAGGTTAAGGTGGGCTCGAAGGTACTGCAGATTGTATCGGGTATCCGCAAGGAATACACACCTGAGGAGATGGTGGGCAAGAAGGTTATGGTGCTGGTGAACTTAAAGCCCGCAACTCTTGCAGGAGTTGAGTCTCAGGGAATGCTGCTGTGTGCGGAGGATGCTGAGGGCAATCTTTCACTCATGACCAGCGAAAAGACTATGCCATCCGGCGCTGAGGTGTGCTGATGGCCTGGCTTGCGAAACCGCAGAATACCATAGCTGTATTACAGAGATACAAATTCAGATTCCAAAAGAAATTCGGACAGAATTTTCTGATAGATGAGAGCGTTATAAGACGCATTGTCGAAGGTGCCGGTATCACGAAAGACGATCTCGTCCTGGAGATCGGGCCGGGTATCGGTACCATGACCCAGTACATGGCGGAGGCAGCCGGTGGTGTTTTGGCTGTTGAGATCGACAGGAATCTTAAGCCTGTGCTGGAAGACACTTTGTATGAATATCATAATGTTGAGATTATATGGGGAGATATCCTGAAGCAGGATCTCCCTGCTGTCTTGTCTGAGAAAGCTTTGGGACGTAAGGTTAAAGTGGTGGCAAATCTGCCTTACTATATCACCACACCCATCATCATGGATCTGCTGGAACAGAGGCTTGATATAGAATGTATCACCGTGATGATCCAAAAGGAAGTGGCGGTGCGTATGCAGGCAGAACCGGGATCCAAGGATTACGGTGCACTGTCTCTCGCCGTTCAGTATTACACCGAACCCGAGGTGATCGCAAAGGTTCCGCCAAACTGCTTTATACCCAGACCCAATGTGGAGAGCGCTGTTATAAGGCTTTCTGTTTTGGATCGGCCGTCGGTATCGGTACAGGACGAAAAATTGTTGTTTAAGCTCATCAGGGCATCCTTTAATCAGAGGAGGAAAACCCTGCTGAACGGTCTTAAAAACTCGCCCGAATTAAGTTTTACGGGTGAAGAGATCGCCGCAGCCATCGCTGCAGCAGGATTTGATCCTGCCGTCAGGGGCGAGACCCTTACTTTGACGGAATTTGCCCGTCTCTCCGATATTTTGTCAGCAGGCAAGACAGATAGCGGATACTGTGGCTGACAGAATCCGGGAAGGTAACTTCGAACAGTAACAATGATTTATTTTGCTTACATGGATTTATGGTTATGACAGTTGAAGAACTTTTGACTATAGTAACTGAAAACAGTTGGAAAGACCCGGATCGGACCATCAGTGCCTGTGAAGAGCTCATGACCATAACTGCGGACAATGCGGATCCTGACATCAGGAGCATTGCCCTCTATTTTGCTGCGGAAGCGTACTATACCAAGAATAACATAGAGCGCACGGTGCGCTTTGCAACCTCCGCCATGAGTTATCTCGAGGAAGTGGGGGATATGTTTTTGATGGCGAAGGCCAATAACCTTATGGCTATCACAGCCATGACCAGCGGCAATGCACTGACGGCCATGGAATATTATATAAATGCATTGGATGTCAGCCGTAAGGCCGGTGAGAAAGAACTGGAGAACATGATCCTGATCAACATTGGAAATCTCTATCTTTCTTACAGCGATTTCGGTCTGGCTGAGAGTTATTTTAAGGAGTCTATAGACTTCATGACGATGAACCCCGTGGGCGGCGATAACACTATATTTTATGTGACGGATTACCTTGGGCTCGGCAATTGCGCCCTGTACCGCGGTGACACAGAGTCGGCTTTCAGATACGACGCGCTGATAGAAGAGCATCTGAAGGGCTATCCCAATGAGGGAATTACCATCGGTTTTCTCTCCTTCAGAGCAAGGCTCTACCAGCTGGCGGGGGATGTTGCCAAAAGGGACGAGTGTATAGAGGAATTTCAGGAGAAGTTGTCGGCGGATCTTCCGCTGTTGGATTATTTTGACGATCTGTATGACTACGCAAAGCTTCTGTTAAAGAATGGCATGGAAGATAAGTTCCTGTCTGTGGTGGATCTGCTGGGTGAGTTGACCGAGAAGGCAAAGATCCCGCGGCTCATCAGGAAGGTGACCACCCTTCGCATCAAATATCACAAGTCGAAGGGTGAGGAACACGAGTACAGATCGCAGATGGAGCATTTTTACAGGCAGACTCTGGCGATGGAGGATGCCAACCGCAGCATGATGGTGGCGATGATGACCACCCGCACGGAGCTGGAGAGGGAGCGACGGCTGCGTGAAAAAGAGCGTCAGGAAAAGGAACGCCTTGAGAATGAGAAGCGTGAGATGAAGCGGAGGGCCGAGACAGACGGCCTGACCGGTATCCACAACAGGGCGAAATTCAATGAGTACGCGCCAATTGCCTACACCAGATCACTGATGGCAGGCAAGTGCTTTGGCATAGAGATACTGGATATTGATTATTTCAAGCAGTTCAATGACAATTACGGACATCAGATGGGTGACCTCTGCATCATAACAGTGGCAGGAGTTTTGGCCTCCCTCGAAAAGACGGAGGGCGTGTCGGTGTACCGGTACGGAGGCGATGAGTTCATCGTGATGTATGAAGGTCTGGAAAGACCTGCTGTGTGCGCTATCAGCGAACATCTGAAAGCTGTTGTCGAGTCACATAACATGCCTCATGAGTATTCACCGGCATCGGATCATGTGACCATATCACAGGGTGTCTGCGTGGATTCACCGAGACCTGACATCACGGTGTGGGAATTCCTGAAATGTGCGGATAACGCACTTTACGAGGTAAAGAAGACGAGCCGAAACGCCATAGCAGTAACGAATTACGTGTGCTGACTGAGGGGGTAATATGACTCCGACAAAAGAAAAATACATGCGCGAAGCCCTAAAGCTCGCCCGAAAGGCCTATGCACTGGATGAGACACCCATAGGAGCGGTCATAGTAAAAGATGGTCGTATTATAGCCAGAGGCTACAACAGGCGCAACACAGATAAGAGCTCCATCGCTCACGCAGAGATTACCGCCATTAAGCGGGCCTGCAAGGTTACCGGCGACTGGAGGCTGGAGGGGTGCGAGATGTATGTCACCCTTGAGCCCTGCCAGATGTGTGCGGGCGCTTTGGTGCAATGCCGGATAGATAAGGTGTATATTGGCGCTATGAACAAAAAGGCGGGATGCGCCGGCTCCGTGATAAATCTCCTGGATATAGCGGGATTCAATCATCAGGTTGAGATCGAGACCGGGATCTTAGGGGACGAGTGCAGCGAGCTGATGTCGTCTTTTTTTCGTGAGCTCAGAAAAAGAAATCATAAGATTGGCTGTGAACAGTAGCGGTTATTATGCAGATTTTGATCAGGAGAGGACAAGGTTATGGATCAATTTGGACAGAATTCGTTTAATACGGACGGATACGGAAACCCGGCAAATGAACCGGGGAATACAGCCGGTTACGGAAATCCTGCACTGGGACAGGGGAATACAGCCGGATACGGAAATCCGGTAAGTGAACCGGGAAATATGACCGGTTACGGAAACCCTGCAATGGGACAGGGAAATTCAGCCGGATACGGAAATCCTGTGCCCGGACAGAATCCCCAGGAACGTCCCTTTATGAATGCGGATCTCAATCGTGGACCAAGGCTTCCGATTTTTAACGAGCCGATGCAGAGGCAGGGTGAGGTGGCTCTGTTAGAGTGCAGAAATCTTACCAAGAGATATATGCCGAACAGACCGGCTGCGCTTGAAGACATAAATCTTTATATTGAGCCGGGGCACATCGTGGGTCTTTTGGGTCCTAACGGCAGTGGCAAGACCACTCTTATCAAGCTTGCCAACGGACTTTTGCAGCCTACAAGCGGTGAGATACTGGTCTATGGCAAAAAACCTGGACCGGCCAGCAAGAGCATCATATCGTATCTGCCGGAGCGCACTTATGTAGATGCACAGAATACGGTGGCAAAGCTTGTGGATTTTTTTGCGGATATGTATCAGGATTTTGATGAGAATAGGGCTATGCAGATGCTGGCTGCTCTTGGCATAAATCCGACAGAAAGGCTGAAGACCCTGTCAAAGGGTACCAGGGAAAAGGTACAGCTTATCTTGGTCATGAGCAGAGATGCAGGTCTCTATATCCTGGATGAGCCCATAGCCGGAGTGGATCCGGCCGCCAGGGATTACATCATCCGCACCATGCTCAACAACTACAATCCGCATGCTTCCATACTGATATCCACACACCTGATATCGGATATAGAGAACATTCTGGATGATGCAGTGTTTATCCGTTACGGACATATTTTCGGACAGTGTTCGGCAGAGAGGATCCACAAGGATCTGAACATGAGCATTGATGCATATTTCAGGGAGGTGTTCGCATGTTAGGAAAGTGTTTGAAACATGAGTGGGTAGAGACCTGGTTTATAGGGCTTGCCTGCTGCGCCAGCGTTATACTGGTATCTGTTCTGATAATGTTTATATTGCCTACGTTTCCGAAGCTTGCCGATTCGGAAGTGGGGGTACATATTCTGCCGATCCTGATCATTACACTGACGATCATCGTAATTGCCGCAGCAGGCGGTGCGGCTTTTATCGGAAAATACTTCTTTTTCTACAGATACTACAAAAATCTCTTCACGGATCAGGGCTATCTGATGCACACACTGCCGGTGGAGACACAGGATCTGGTACACAGCAAACTGATAGTAGCATTGATTTGGCAGTATCTGCTGGCAATCTCATACGGTGTGGCGATCTTTTTTGGCAGCATCGGTTTCTACGGGCTTTTCAATGATGATTTTACAGATTATTATGATTTTTTGAATGGGCTGCGCGAGGTGTTTAGTTTTGTATTTGATGTAGGTAAGCCGGAGATTGCCCTGTTCGCGCTCTGTACGCTGCTGTATCCCATTATGGATATGCTGTTTTGCTTCCTCGCCGTTGCCATAGGCCAGCTGGGCAAAAAGAACCGTTTTGTTCTGGCGATATGTGCTCTGGTAGGTATCTCGATGGTGCAGAAATTTGCCATGAATATAGTGTCTGCTGTTTCTGCTGTGTTAAATATATTTTTTGGAACAAATTTCAGAATGGACACAGTCGAGGATGTAACTGCACAATACGACATTATGCTGGTGCTTTGCCTGATAATTGAAGTTGTTGCCATAGTGGGAGCTTATCTGTGGAATATGCATCTGGTAAAGAATAAACTGAATCTGGAATAAAGAATTCAGATACTAAAAAGTGAATTTATATAGGTGGAATATTAAGCAGTTGCAAGCAACTACGGTTGCAGGAGTTGCCTGCGATACCGACACAGCCAATTCTTTGACATCGATTGGAGGATGGTGAATTGAAGCATACGATGATTTTTATTTTTTTGATTATGCTAATGGTTGGTTGTGGAAAAACGAATGAAACGGACGATCAAAGATTTTTGAAAACAATTGTATATAACAATGGTAGGGTTGGCGAGAAAAATACAGGTGAAGCAAAAAAACATAGTGCATGGATAGAAGGAAATGAATTAATGGTGAGCGACGGCGGGAACACATATGCACACAAAGAGTATGAGTATTCCGACGATGGATATGTTTTAGTCTCTTTCTATGATGAGCTCAAAGGATTCCTGCTGTATTGCTCTGATCCCGGCTGCGGTATGATGACGAAGCTCCTGTATGAGACTGATGATGGTGGAAAAACATTATCAGAGAAAAAAGATTTAAGTGAAAGCGTGGAGGGATATCCGACAGATATTTTTTTCGATGATGAAAAAACAGGGTATGTAACTGTGAGCTATCATGGTGGGGAGTATTTTGTTTATTGTCTTATTGATGGTGAATGCATAGGGCTTAAGCCCGAATCGATACCTGACGGATGCAGATATATTGACGGTAACAGGTTTTATAAAGAGGATGAAAAGACATTGCTTGAGTGTACTGCAGTTTTTGAAAATTACGAAGAAAAAGTGATATACAATATATCCGGTAAGAGTGTGAAGCTGTATACACCATGAGATGGTATTTTTGCGAGTGATAAAGATGTGGGATAAAAATGTGGAGCAAGGATACGGAACCAATATATGGAACAAAATGAGTTAGTCAGGAAAAACCCGGGCGTTCTGCTTTGAATCCCTGCCACAGCCGTTTCGACATCCAGTTAGCTCAGCCCAGGCACCCTCACGGCACATGGAAAATCCTGCTTAGTGCTGCTTCATTCCTGACCTGACACGATTCACAGGCATCCATTGCGCGAGACCCGAAACATCAACACCACTTAAATGCGGCGTACTACAACAAAAGACCCGGGGCAGAACATCACTCCGGCTATAGCGGATTGCCGGTACAGGGTACCGCTGACACCCCAGCTGCCCGGAGCTCACATTATATCCTGTGAGACGGACTTTTGTCAAGATGAAATAATAGTAACACAAGAGAAACGACTTATTTAGATTAATAACCAAAAGACAATAGCGATCAAGAAAATGTACTATAAATACGAAACATTAAGGCTCTACCTGCAGATACTGGACAGCAGTCATGCCGGGAAGGTTCTGGAGTTTTATAAGCGGAATTCTGCGGAATTCGAGCCGTTAGAGCCGAAGAGGTCAGAAAATTTTTATACGGAACAGTACCAGAAGACCATGCTGGAAGTGGAATACAACTACGCACTCAACGGCAAACAGTACCGTTTTTGGATCTTTCATAAGGAAGATGAGGAAAACATTATAGGCACTGTCAGTATCAGAAATATCTTAGGTCACCCGTTTACAAGATGCGAGCTGGGGTATAAAATAGACAGTGAGCACAGGAATAGGGGATATGGCACAGAGGCTGTGATAGCGGCCTGCGGCATAGCTTTCAAGGACCTGAAGCTTCACAGAGTTGAGGCGACTTGTCTGCCGGACAATGAGGCATCCGTGAGAGTGCTCACCAAGGCGGGCTTCGAAAATGAAGGATACCTGAAAAAATACATCGAGATCAACGGCGAATACAGGGATCACCTTCTGTATGCGCGCACGGCAATGTGAAGAAATCAAGGGAGGGACATCATGAAGAGAATCGGAATGCTAACGAGCGGAGGCGACTGTCAGGCGCTGAACGCGGCCATGAGGGGCGTGGTAAAGGGATTGTATGAAAATGCGGACCAGCTGGAGGTGTACGGCTTCCTGAACGGTTATAAAGGTCTGATCTACGGGGATTACAGGCTGCTGACAGGTGATGATTTTTCGGGCATTCTGACAAAGGGCGGCACCATCTTAGGTTCCAGCCGTCAGCCATTCAAGCTCATGAGAGAGCCGGATGAGAACGGTCTCAATAAAGTGGAGGCCATGAAGTCCAACTACAAGAAACTCAAGCTTGACTGCCTTGTGATCCTGGGCGGAAACGGAACCCAGAAGACAGCCAATCTTTTGCGTGAAGAGGGGTTGAATGTAATACATCTGCCCAAGACCATAGATAATGACATCTATGGCACGGACGAGACCTTCGGTTTCGAGAGTGCCATCGAGATAGCTA
>JAFYAD010000073.1 GCA_017540915.1 Lachnospiraceae bacterium | reverse complement strand
TGAGCTCTCCCCGGAGGAGAGAGAGAATGTCAGGGATATGGCAGTGCGCTCATTTAAGGCGTTAGGCTGCTCCGGTGTATCCAGAATTGACTTTATGATAGATGAGGACACCGGAAAACTGTATTTCAACGAGATCAATACAATACCGGGTTCACTGGCATTCTATCTGTGGGAGCCTGTGGGAGTTCCATATCCGGAGTTGCTGGACCGCTGTATAAAGCTTGCTCTCAAGCGCAAACGCACAGAGGACAATCTGACATTTACATTTGATACCAACATCTTAAACACGGCAGGCTTCGGCGGCGCAAAGGGTGCAAAGAGGTAAGGGACTAAAGACCTTGTGACACCGGATCGATGATAGCAGGGGGGAAAACAATGGGTTTTGAAAAAATGAAAAAAATAAAACGGTTTGCGGCTTTATTGCTGATATTTGTGATGACTGCGGGATTGCCTTTGTTGAATACGGATAGAGTCAAGGCAGCCGATGGGATGATAAATGTGACCATAAATGCGTCCTTCAGGCAGGCTGATGCCAGAAAGATGCTGCCGTTGATCAATCAGTTCAGAAGCGGCAAAGATGCATGGTATTACGATGAGGAAAGCGGTGAGAAGGTGGAGTGCGATTCTCTGCCGGAGCTGGAGTATGACTACACTCTCGAAAAAGTGGCCATGAAAAGAGCCCTTGAGATCGCTTTATGTTACGATGAGAAAAGACCTTCGGGACAGATGTGGAAGACTGCATATTCAGAATGCGACTATACCGGTGATAATTGCGCAGAGAATATGACATACGGACAGGATAACGTGTCGGCAGCTATTGTAGCTTTACGCGAAGATAAAGGCGGTGTATACGGTCAGGAGCACCGCAGAAAAATGTTGTCAGCGGATTACACCGGTGTGGGCGTAGCGCATTTATATTACAACAAGACTCATTACTGGGTGCAGGAATTCGGTGATCTTACAAATACATACGACGACACTGCTGAAACGGACACTGCAGGCGCCGATTACACGGTAGTGGTAAACCCCTCCAGGATAGAAGAAATCTCTGCCAGTGAGAAATACATCACCATGGAGATCGGTACGGAAAAAGATCTGAAGGATATGCAGATCTTTCTGGAAATGGACGAAAATGTAAATTCCGCAAAAACATATCTGTGTCCCATCGTTTCCGAGTTTGATCTGGATTTGGGTGAGACCGGTATCTTGTCCCTGAAAGATAAAAAGCTGAAAGCGGAGAAAAAAGGGGATGCCGAACTGACTGTATTTACTCTGGGCAAAGAGTTTACTATACCTGTTTCGGTGATCGATCGTATTGAATATACGGTGGAATATTATCCAACCGGAGGTAGATGCGATGTCGATGAAGTAAAGACTGTCAATAAGATGATCTCTTCTTTGCCGGTAGCTGTCCGGGAAGGATATGAATTTGAGGGATGGTTCACAGGCAGGGAAGATACTGCTGAAAAGGTTACAGGGCAGAAGGTCTATGCGGAGGATACTATTCTCTACGCGCATTGGAAGGAGATAACTGAGATCCCTGCAATGGCAAAACCGTCATTGTCGGTTAAGAAGGCCAAAAAGATCACGGTATCCCGCGGCGAGATAGAAAATGTTTCGGGTTATGAGTTCTGCTACAGCACAACCAAAAAATTTAAGGCTAAGAAGACAAAATATATAGATATGGGTAAGGACCTGTCGGTCACTATAGATAATCTGAAGTCCGGAAAAAAGTATTACTTCAGGATAAGAGCATATATAGAAAAAGAGGATAGTACTCTTTACGGCAAGTGGTCCGGGAAAGCCTCCGTTAAAACAAAATAAAAAAAATTAAAGTTGCCTCTTGACAAGGCAACTTTTTTATAATAATATATGTTTTGCAAAAGCAAATTGCACGCAATAGAAAAACACAAAAATCAAATGTATGGATTGAGATAATCACAGACAAAAGGAACAGGAGGTAGGACGATGGCTACAGTTTATGATTTCACGGTAAAAGACAGAAAAGGGAATGAGGTTAGTCTTAAAGACTATGAGGGAAAGGTCCTGTTGATAGTCAATACTGCAACGGGCTGCGGATTCACACCGCATTACGATCCGCTTGAGGCTATGTACAAGGAATACAGGGATCAGGGGTTTGAGATCCTGGATTTCCCATGCAATCAGTTCGCAAACCAGGCTCCCGGATCGGAAGATGAGATCCATGAATTCTGCACCATGAAGTTCGGAACAGAGTTTCCGCAGTTTGCAAAGATCGATGTAAACGGAGACAGCGCAGATCCGTTGTTTGCGTATCTTGCTACGGAAAAACCCTTCGAAGGTTTCGGAAAAGGCATAAAGAACGCTGCGCTTGTAAAGTTTTCGGATATGAATAACAAAAAGTTCGGGGATAAGGCTTATATCAGATGGAATTTCACGAAATCCCTGCTAGATCGCAACGGTCAGGTGGTGGCACGTTTTGAACCCACTGCAGACATGAAAGAGGTGAAGGAAAGCGTAGGTTCCCTGCTTTAATCGTATGATGAATGTACGGATCCGGCCGGTCGGCCGGATCTTTTTTTCTCATAGTAACAGCATTTTATATCATAAATGTATTTTTTTTGTTGACTTAAAAAAAAAGAAAACTACAATATATAGTGGAGTGGTTGAGAACGGAGGCAATAAGACAACACCAAAGGGAGGCAAAAATGAAGAAAAGCAGAATGGCCGGTTTGATGACCGCATTTGCATTGGCATTTACGACTATCGCACCGGCAGGTTACATGACAGGAGGCGCTCTGCCGGTATATGCAAAGGGAGAGGGAACTGTCACGGTGAAGGATCAGAGTGAGCTGGATGCTGCACTGGTGAACAGGACCACAAAAAAGATAGTTATAAAATCTACGGCTGCAAAGCTGACGATCAAAAAGGGCAATTACAGCTCGGTTAAGCTGGTAGTTGCGTCAGCGGCTACAAAGATCGTAAACGCCGGCACATTTGACCGGATCACGGTCAAAAAGGCAGTGTCTTTCACGGAGAAAGCAGGCGGGAACAGTATTATCTCGTCTGACAGCAAACTTAAGATCAATTTAAAAAAGCAGGCTAAAAATACGGATATCTGCATAGCCAAGGAAAAGTCGGTGACAGACGTAACGATCGCGGGAGAGGCAGCCGGTGTTTCTGTTGAAAAGGCAGGCTGCAAAGTGAGCGTGAACGTCGACGGTGCACTGGAAGAAGCAAAGCTGAATGCTTCATCTGAACTTACATTGAAGGGAGCTGCAACAAACAGGACAAATGTGCTCGTTGCTGCAGAGGGCGCTTCTTTTGCAGGCGCTTTACCGTGTGATGTGACCGTAACCGGAAAGTCCGTATTAACATTCGAAAAGGGAGCGGAAGGTTCTTCGGTAAAGCCTTCGGCAAGCGCGGAAGGAACTGCTGTAAACAATAAAACCGAAGGGGAAGTCGTAATAGATGACGGTTCCAAAAAAGAAAGCATAGGCGCAGGATCGTCCTTTACAGTCGGTGATGTAGTGATACATGGCAATGTATCCGGAAACGGAACAGTCACTGTTTCGGGAAACAGCTCAGACAACGGCAAAGACAGCGGTTCGGGAGACGGAACAGGCAACAATTCAGGAAACAGTACATCTTCCAAATCTTCGGGTGCGCGGTTTGCCTGCAACCTGTTAAAGTGGTATCTGGTGGATTCCACGACCGATAACTTTGATATAACCCCGGATTCGCAGGAACTTCAGGTTGTCTTTTACGTAAAAAGCAAAGAAGGTAAGGCAATAATCTATGACAGTATAGATGTGATCTCTTCAAAAGAGAGTGTTGCAACCGTGTCATGGGATCAGAAAGCCGGTGGAAAATATTATGTGCTGACGGTATATCCGGGCAGTTATGCCGGAGTTACGGATATCACCATTAAGGCATCGGAATACAAAGGCGCTGATGAAGTCAGCAGTGAATTTAAGTTTACAGTGACTTCAAAATCGATTAATAACAATATTTACAATGTTGAATTAGGACAGTCATCGGTTGATCTGTACAATTCTCCCTATTCACCTACCGCTGATGTCAGTGTCAAGGCAGTTAACTCTGTTGGCGAGACCGTGGATGCGGTATGGGATGTGAATGTTTCGTTTAAGGGACAGGATACAAACGATGTAGGAACCGGATGGACGACCAAAGATGGACAGGATTATCTGACCATAGACGCGCTGGGTGCCGCAGCAGGAACTTATCGCGTTGAGGTTACGGCAACCGGAGATCTGGGCAATAACACAAAAGAGATAACCAAGGTTATCAACGTCAAGGTTACGGATGCGTTAAAGAGTGTCTGCCCGGACGGATGGTCGGTTTCAGGCGGGGAGATAGACGTAAAAGGTGACGTGGCAAAGGATATATCTGCGACATACAAAGTCGAGACCGAGGATCTGTACATTTCGGATTACAAGGGTTCCAATCTTTCTTCAAAAGCCAGACTTGCGGTTTATGTCAGCGGAAAGCCTCTTGGATACCTGAGTACCGGAGGTATCGAAGGAATCAGCGCAGGTTGGGAGATTGGAGCAAAAGCCCTGTCAAAGTCCGGAGCATTCGCGGGTGACTGGGATAAAGTAAATTATGATCTTCTCTGCGCATATGTTTATAACGGCGCAAATTATTACTCTAATGCAAAAGATGATACTTTGTATCTCGGTCAGATGCAAAAGAGCGAATACATGGCAAAGGATAAGATGGGCAGCGATACTACCATAAAGGCAGGTGGCGAGATTTCCATCTTCAGCAGGTCTGACAAGCAGATAAACGAAATATATTACTATGGCGCCGATTCATCAAAAAACAATATTGCCGCACAGGGACGATACAATGTGGTGATAAAGTACGGAAATACATTTGATTCCGGAAAGCAGCTTGGGAATACGGCAAAACTTTTGGTAAGTTATGACCTGAAAATGCCTTCCGTAGAGTATAATTCTTCGGAGCAGGCTGATTGCTATGTCACATCTGATGTGGATCTGGTGAGGGCTGAGGACGGCTATTCTGTTTCTTATTGCGCCGGAAGCGGAAATACAACGGTTAAATATCCGGATTATATATTCGGAAATGACAGTCTTTCAAAGGGTGATAAGATATACGCCGTTAAGGTGGACGATGTACGTGGCGGAAAGCTGAATGATGCCGCGGAAAATGCAGATCCGGGCTGGTTTAGTGCTTATCCCGGTGCGGATGATATGAAGAATAAATACTCGTTTGACGGTGGAAAAAATGAGGATGGTGTACTGATCCATTTTGTTTTGGAAAAGATTGTTAAGATCACGGTATAGAGAATAGCGTGGGTAAAAATACGGATGGCATTGTTTGGATGCCATCCGTTTTTTACATTTCATCAATCTTTTGTTTTTGACTCAGGACGTCTGTCAGCAACGGCATGCATTTTTCGATGATGCTCTGTCTGTCGCCGGTCTCTCGGCTCCTGAGCAGGTCCGTGAGCTCGCTCAATGGCTTATATATCGGCGTCAGTGATAAGTTGCCATACATTCCTTTTAATGCGTGAGCTTTTTCAAAAGCATTGTCGAGATCGCCGGCGTTCAGAAAATCCTTAAGCTCGTCAAGACCTTTGTCGGTTTTGACACTGCTCACGAGATCAAGATAGAACGATTCCATGTTGAGGCATCTTTGAAGGCCGTCTGCGGTGTCGGCACCGAATGCTTTAAGACTGTCAATGGTTATCATGTGAACCTCCTTTGGGGCAAAAATGATACATATGATATTGCCGGTTGGATTCTGCCCGGCACAGATACTATCTTAACATCTGTGCATTTGCTTTTCAAGGGTGCATAGGTTAATTTGTGTATTATCTTTTTAAAAACATATGGACAAACGAAGAAATATATGATAAACAACTGTCCAAGTATAGTTTCACAGGTTGAAAAGGACGTATCATGGGAAAGAATAAAACTACCGTTATTGATGAAAATACACCGCTTTTGGTATTGGCAGGTCCAATGTTTCTGGAGCTGCTTTTGAACACTATGCTCAACAATGTGGACACCGTTATGTTGAGCCACTTTGACGAATATGCTGTTGGAGCGGTGGGAAATGCCAACATCATCATGTTTATGATGATCATACTGTTCAACATCATCGCCACAGCTACAAGTGTGGTTGTGGCGCAGTATCTCGGTGCCAAAATGTATGACCGGATGAACATGATATATACACTCGCCATCGTGGTGAATCTGGTGTTGGGTATTGTGTTAAGCCTGTCTTTTTGTGCGGCAAATCCGCTGATCATGGACTTTCTGCATGTTTCACCGGAGATGAGACCCTACTCCATGACATACATATATATAGTCGGTGGCGGCGGATTTTTGATGGCTGTATCCAACGTTATGCTGCAGATACTTCGTTGTAACGGATATACCAAAATAGGCATGAGGGTAACCCTGGGGATAAATATTGTCAATATCATAGGCAATTATCTTTTCCTGTACGGTCCGTTGAAGTTTTTGAAGCTTGGCGTTGCCGGTGTGGCAATATCCACGGTTGTGGCGCGGACTCTGTCGGTGATAGCGCTTATTGTATTTTTCTAT
>JAFYAD010000072.1 GCA_017540915.1 Lachnospiraceae bacterium | reverse complement strand
GAGCTTAAGATATATGAAGGTCTTGGCCGCAGGGAGGACGCTGTCGGTTTGTATCCTGTGACGACATACTATCAGGATATAACCGGGGCTCCATATGCGAATTATGCCTTCGAGACCGGTGAGGAGGGAGAGTACACTGTACGCTTCCAGCTGCTGGCCTGCAATCCCTGGATAGAGGGATGGCGCATCAAACTTGTATTCTCCGTAAACGGAGAAAAGGAGAAGAGCGTCTGTGTCCTGGGTGAAAGGTTCAGAGCGGGAGAGAGCGGCGACTGGGGCGCAGGAGTATTGAGTCATGTACACTGCGTTGAAGACAGAATCCACCTGAAGGCCGGTCTGAACCGCATCAGGGTTTACGGCACGGATCCCGAAAATATGCTGGAACGCATAATGGTCTACAGGGATGAGAAAGCCGGGCCGGTTTCATATTTGGGACCCGACGAGAGCAGGAGAGGGCTGTGAATAGTTACTGTTTTTCTCTTTAATTTAAATGAAAAAACAGAACAAATGTGGTAAAAATGCACAAAAACTTCCGGCAATAATCGTACGGAATCAACAAAATCCATAAAAAAAGCAATTAATGAGGATCTTGACGCAAAAAATGATGAGCGAGTAAAGTATGTACGAATTATAATCAACCTATGAAATTTTTGTGTATAAATCAATCAAAAATAAAAATATATTCCGTTGTGGTTGCAGTTGCCTGTGCTATGATGACCGGTTGCGGAAGCGGGGGAGCGGAAAGCACCGGAGGAGAGACAGCGCCGGGCGTGGTATCGGATGAAAAATCTGATGTCGTGACGGATGCCGGGTCTGACGACAGTTCATCTTTGCAGGATGTGGAAGATGAAGTTGCAGAAGTGGATGATGTTTCCGAGGAAGAGGAAGAGGAGACTTCGGATGCGTCGGACGATCAGACTCAGGATCAGGTGCCTGTTTTGAGAGATTCCATGAGAGAATCCCTTGGAGCGTTTGCAGGATGTGCCGTGACAGGTTTTGAGGCGGACGATCCGGGTGTCTGGAATATCATTACAACACATTTTGAGGCTGTTACACTGGGCAATGAATTAAAACCTGACGCACTTGTGGGGTACAGCAACAGCAGGTGCCCGGGTACATATACGGATGAGCTTGACGGTGAGGAGATCGAAGTCCCGAAACTCGATCATTCCAGAGCGGATAAGATTCTTGACAAGATACTGGCATGGAATGAAGAGCATCCGGAAAAAAGCCTGGTGGTGAGAGGACATGTTCTGGTATGGCATTCACAGACACCGGAATGGTTTTTCCATGAGGACTATGACAAAGAAAAACCTTATGTGACTCCGGAAGTGATGAATAAACGGCTGGAGTGGTACATTAGAACGGTTCTTACGTACTACACGGGAGAGGACAGCAAATACAAGGGTCTTTTCTACGGCTGGGATGTGGTGAATGAGGCAGTCAGTGATTCTACCGGCACCTACAGATCAGATGCCGAGAGGTCGGATGAACCGCTCAGCAATGACACCCACGGCAGCAATTCAAGCTGGTGGCATGTTTACCAGAGCAATGAATACATCATCAATGCTTTCAAATATGCCAATAAATACGCGCCGGAAGATCTTGAATTGTACTACAACGACTACAATGAATGCCAGATCAATAAACGAAACGGCATTATAGAACTGCTTAAGAGCATCAAGGCTGAGGAGGGCGCTCCGGGAGAGGGCACCAGGATAGACGCTATGGGTATGCAGGGGCATTACTCTATGGATAACCCTTCGGCTACAGATATCCAGAACAGCATACAAAGCTATTCGGACATCGTAGGCAAGGTACAGTTCACGGAGTTGGATCTGCGTGCCAGCGATGATTACGATGGTAGTGACGAGTCAAAAGTTACGGAGTATGAAAAACAGCGCAAGCGTTACAATATGATACGCTTTGCGATACAGAGTGCAGAGACCGACAAGGAGCCTGTTGTATCGGGTATTACGTTCTGGGGTACCGTGGATCATTATTCATGGCTTCAGTTCAGCTCAAATGTTGGCGGGGGAGCCGACGGAGCACACCCGCAGTGCCCGCTGCTCTTTGACGATAAATACGAACCGAAACCCAGCTTCTATGTTTTTGCTGGGCAGAACTAAAATAAAGCGTCGGTGACGCAGTATTTCGGAGGATAGGATGTACTGGTTAAAGAAAAACAAAAATGTGATCATTACTGTAGCTGTAATACTGGTGCTGATACTTGTGCTGGTTATTCTATCCCATAGAGGGGTACAGAATTTCCATTCCAAATACGATGGGGCAGACCTTACCAAAGAGGTCGCAGGCGTAGAGAGGACCAGCACATACAACGGATATCTTGAATCGCACGATTTGTCCAAGACTCCTTCAGGAACGATCCCTGTAGATTTATACAGCTACGAGGGCGAAGGGGATGTGAAAGTTGTCGACAATTACTACGGAGAGCCGAAGGCTCTTTTCACAGGAATCGGATCTACTGTGAGCTGGCATGTGAACATACCTGAGGAAGGTTTCTACAGACTGTTCTTTGAGTATCTTGCAGATGATTCCAGAGGTGTTGCGGCAGAGCGTTCGGTTAAGATCAACGGTGAATTGCCTTTTGAAGATGCAGGCAACATTGAGTTCACCCGTATCTGGACAGATGGCGGTCCGGTTCGTGTAGATAATCAGGGCAATGAGATCCGTCCTACACAGGTGGAGATTTTCGACTGGCAGAGCGCATACTTTGCAGACGATATGGGATATGTGCAGGATCCGTATCTCTTCTGGTTCGAAAAAGGCGACAACGTTCTGAGTTTCGAAGCGGAGAATGAGCCCCTGGGCATAAGACGTCTGGAGTTACGCGGAGTTGAAAAAATTCCTACATATAATGAATATCTTGCAAATATAGGCGGGACAAGCGACGTTTCGGATTTTGATCTTATAGTTGAAGGTGAGGATTCCACAAAACGTTCGGAGTCTTCGCTCTATGCGAAATATGACCGTTCGTCACCCACCACATCACCCCGCAGTGTTACTACCACAGTGCTCAACTATGTGGGCGGTGAGGCTTGGAGAAGCAATGGTATGTGGGTTGAGTGGGAGTTTGAAGTTCCCGAGGATGGCCGTTACAACATTATGATTAAGGGCCGTCAGAATTACGCCAGAGGTAATGTGTCGAACCGTACCGTATATATCGATGGCGAAGTTCCTTTTGAGGAATTGAGAGAGGTTTCTTTCGATTACAATAATGACTGGGATTTCCTGAAACTGGCAGACGACGCCGGCAAGCCGTACGATATCTACCTTGCAAAAGGTAAACATACCATAAGACTTACAGCTACTCTCGGACGTCTGGGTGCATTGCTTTCAGATCTGGAGGCATCTACATTCAGACTCAATCAGATTTACAGAAGAGTTCTTGTTTACACAGGCGCTGCACCTGACAAATATCGTGATTACCATATTGAGACCACATATCCGGAGATAATCGAGGCTATGGATCTGGAGTCAAAACGACTCTTCAAGCTTGTGGATGATATGGTTGAGGTGACAGGTCAGAAGGCCGACAGTATAGCGGCAGCACAGACTATAGCGCAGCAGCTTGAGCGTTTCGTAAATAAGCCTCAGAAGATCACGCTGGAGTTTACAACATTTAAGGATAACATCACAGCCCTTGGTACAGCAGCTCTTACACTGAGCGAGACCAAGCTGGATGTGGATTATATCGAGATCACAGGTACCAATGTTAAACCTAAGGTCAAGAAGAGCAATGCATTCCTTGCAGCTTGGCATGAGATGAGCTCTTTCGGAGCATCATTCTTTGTTGATTACAACTCCGTAGGTAATGTTTACGAAGGCAGCGAAGCAAAAGATGCCATTACAGTATGGGTGCTGACAGGTCGTGATCAGGGTACCATACTTAAGTCCATGATAGATGACGGCTTTACTCCGGATACGGGAGTTAAAGTCAACGTGGAGATCGTAGATCCGGGTGCACTTTTGAGTGCGGTTCTTGCAGGACGTGGTCCGGATGTGGCCCTTTCGGTGGGCGCCGATCAGCCTGTGAATTACGCGTTGAGACATGCATCACAGGATATTACGGAG
>JAFYAD010000071.1 GCA_017540915.1 Lachnospiraceae bacterium | reverse complement strand
CCGGAGACAGCTTCTGGAACGGTGCCTCAAACCTAAGTTTTTCGAAAGCATCGATCTTCTCAGTAACATGCACATGATAAGAGTTTGTGATGTAGTTTTTGTCAGTAACTCCCTCTATGATGCCGAATCTCTGCTGCAGGCACTTTGCGAACTTGTATGTGGTAGACTCAAGCGGTGTACCATATACGGAAAAATCGATATTGGATTCAGCCTTCCATTTTGCACAAGCGTCGTTAAGTTTCTGCATAACCGCAAGGGCGAATGGCTTTGACTGCGGATCGGTGTGACTCTTTCCTGTCATATATCTGGTACATTCGCAAAGTCCGGCATAACCCAATGATATTGTGGAATAACCGTTATACAGAAGCTTATCTATCGGCTCGCCCTTGTCAAGACGGGCAAGCGCACCGTACTGCCACAGTATCGGTGCCACATCACTGGGTGTTCCCTTAAGTCTCTCATGGCGCTTCATCAATGCCTTATGGCACAGCGCAAGCCTGTCGTCGAATATCTTCCAGAAAGTATCCATATCTCCGCCGGAAGAGCATGCTATATCCACAAGATTTAAGGTTACAACGCCCTGATTAAAGCGTCCGTAGTATTTGTGCGACTTTTCGTCGTAATTGCCTGCCTTTGCGATATTGCCGACCCCGGCATCCGTAAAACGATCCGGTGTCAGGAAGCTTCTGCATCCCATGCAGGCATAAACATCACCGTTTTTGAGCTCGCGCATGATCTTTGCGGAAATGTAATCCGGTACCATACGTTTTGCGGTACATCTTGCTGCAAGTCTTGTGAGATAGTAATATTTTGAATCCTCGTGGATGTTGTCTTCATCCAGAACATATATAAGCTTCGGGAAAGCAGGCGTAATGTAGATTCCCTTTTCGTTCTTGACACCCTTGATGCGCTGGTAGAGCATTTCCTCTATGACAATGGCAAGGTCATCCCTGAGCCTTCCCTCCGGAACCTCGTCAAGATACATGAACACAGTCACGAAAGGAGCCTGTCCGTTGGTGGTCATGAGGGAGATCACCTGGTACTGTATCATCTGTACGCCCTGTCTGATCTCGTCTCTGACGCGCATCTCAGCGATCTCGTTGATCTGCTCTTCTGCGACTTCAAGACCTGTATCGGCGAACTCCTGAGCCACCTTTGCGCGGAGCTTTTCTCTGGTGACCTGTACAAAAGGTGCCAGATGAGCCAGCGTTATGGACTGACCTCCGTACTGAGCGGATGCGATCTGTGCAATAGACTGGGTAGCTATATTGCAGGCGGTAGAAAAGCTCTTGGGCTTCTCTATCATGGTCTCTGATATGACCGTTCCGTTCTGCAGCATATCTTCAAGGTTTACCAGACAGCAATTGTGCATATGCTGTGCAAAATAATCAGCATCATGGAAGTGTATCAGACCTTTCTCATGGGCTTCCACAACATCCTCAGGCAACAGAAATCTTTTCGTGATGTGCTTGGAAACCTCTCCTGCCATATAATCGCGCTGCACGGAATTTACAGTAGGATTCTTGTTGGAATTTTCCTGTTTTACCTCTTCGTTATTGCACTCGATAAGACTTAAGATCTGCTTGTCCGTAGAATTTGACTGACGTGCGAGACTTCTCTTGTATCTGTATGTGATGTAATTTCTGGCAACACCGAAATAGCGTATATCCATAAGCTCATTTTCCACAAGGTCCTGGATCTCCTCCACTCCCATGGCACGATCCATCGACTCGCATGCGCTCTTCACATTGTCAGATATCATGAGTATCTGATCCTTGTCCAGACGATCGGCCTCCGGAACCGAAAAATTGGCTTTCTGGATGGCTGCGATGATCTTGGTGATGTCAAAATCCACTTCCTTACCGCTTCTCTTGATGATCTTCATAATCCTTTCCCCTTGACCTTTAACTATTATGATATTGGTAAAACCAACAAACAACGTTTCCGCCTCCCCTCAAGGCGGCTTATGGTCAATACTACTACATGTTGTGTTTTGTGTCAATAACAAATACAAAATATTCCAAAAAGAGGGAGAACAACCGCTATTTCACAGTGTTCTCCCATTGTCATTATCTTATCATCCGCATATCACGGCTGTTTTGGGATACTGACACCCTCAAAAGCCCTGATACTGCGCTGTTTATTCACCAAGTGTAGCTGTGTAATCATTTATGGCATCAAGATTAACGTCCGTATATACCGTGTCCGCATTTGCCTTCACTGCACTGTATATAGAATATCCGCACCACGCAAATACCGCACACAATACTATAACTGCGGCAAATGAAGCGAAGAAACGCTCAACTCTCTCTTTTCTGAATTCCTTTTTGCGGTTATGTTTTTTCTGTTTGTACTGATCAACTTTTGCCTGACTCATTGCCTTATAATCCTTTCCTGTGTTTCAAAAATCCATACCATATCTTTTTATCAAATCTTTGGAAAAAATTCAATAGGTTTTTAAATATATTTTCCGCAACCGCCCCACATTATATATAGGAAAAAAATCTTGAAATATAAATATAATACTTTATAATTGATATTGTGCGGTGGTCACTGTTTCACCTGCTGAACATTTTACCATAACACTATACAGCAAATAAAGACCGGCGATGAGATCGAAACCTTAAGCCAGAGTATACTGAAAATGCAGCTGGGCATAAACGAATACATCAAGGACCTCACCATCGTGACCGCAGAAAAAGAGAGGATCGGCACGGAGCTTAATGTCGCCACCAAGATACAGGCCGACATGCTGCCACGTATTTTCCCGCCCTTCCCGGAGAAAAAGGAGTTTGATCTCTTCGCTTCCATGGATCCCGCCAAGGAAGTGGGCGGAGACTTCTATGACTTCTTCCTGATAGACGAAGATCACCTGGGACTGGTGATCGCAGACGTTTCCGGCAAGGGAGTTCCCGCCGCCTTATTTATGGTCATAGCAAAGACACTCATCAAAAACCGTGCTCTCGTAGGAGGCTCACCCTCTGAGATATTGGAGTATGCCAACAATCAGCTCTGCGACGGCAATGACCAGGATCTTTTCGTCACCGTATGGATGGCCATTCTGGAGATATCAACCGGAAAGGGAGTTGCTGCAAATGCAGGTCATGAGCACCCTGCCATCAGGCGTGCCGACGGAGAGTTTGAGCTTTCCGTTTATCGTCATTCTCTTGCTCTGGGCGTTATGGAGGATGTGCCATTTGCGGAACATGAATTTAAGCTTAACCCCGGCGATACACTCTTTGTTTATACAGATGGCGTTCCCGAGGCCACGAACGCAGAAGATGTTCAGTACGGCACGGACAGGATGCTGGCACTCCTGAACAAATACAAAAACGTTCCCATCAATGATCTGCTCATCAAGCTCAGAAACGACATCGATAAATTTGCAGGTGATACACCTCAGTTCGACGATATCACCATGCTGTCAATAAAATATAAAGGCAGTCAGCCGGATTAAAAACGGTCACTGCACAGCTATATATCATATATGATACATGTATATCATTAATACTTTATACACGAAAAAGGAGAACCCATGAGCAGAACAGCAACTGTCACCAGAAAGACCAGAGAAACCGCTATCTCTGTATCAATAGACATCGACGGCAGCGGAAAAACAGATATCAACACCGGAATCGGATTTTTCGACCACAT
>JAFYAD010000070.1 GCA_017540915.1 Lachnospiraceae bacterium | reverse complement strand
TCAACGGTGAGAAGCTGGAGGGTTCGCTCATACCTGCTTCAAAGCTTGCAGCACAGAATGACATCGTGGTAGTGATGGGCTGATCGAAACTAATATGTTGACAAGTCCCCGGGTTTTGCCCGGGGATTTTTGTGGTTTGCCTTCCCGATTGTAAAACAGGAATAAAGTGGTATAATATCGGCGTTGTCGAATCATTTATTATAATAAAACAGGAAACTATTCAGAACCGGGTTTGCAGAATAAAGGTTTTCTCTCCAAAGTAATTTGGTCAGATATATCCATCCAAAAGCAAGCTTTCGTCCGGGCATATCAGATCAAATCGACTTGGTTATGAATAAGTTACAAATCGGAGTTTTAAATGGATAAAGATATAAAAAGAGAATATCTGCGTGGTGTAACAGCAGGTATTCCCATAGGCTTGGGATATCTCAGCGTGAGTTTTACATTTGGCATAATAGCCATAACCATGGGATTTACATGGTGGCAGGCGACACTGATATCGTTTTTGACGGTCACCTCCGCAGGGCAGTTTGCGGGCATTAAGACCATGCTCTCACCGGGGCATTTCGTGGAGATGATCGTCTCGCAGCTCACCATAAACATACGTTATTCATTTATGAGTATATCTGCGGGGCAGAAAGCGTCGGAAAGATTCCGCGGCATCAAGAGGTGGCTCTTGGGATTTTTTATGACGGATGAGATCTTTGCAGTGGCCGTGAGAGAAGATGTTATAAATACGGCGTTTTTTTCGGGGCTTGCTACCATACCATGGATCGGGTGGACTTTCGGAACCTTTGCAGGCGCTGTGTTCGGCAATATTTTGCCGGAGAAACTTCTGTCAGCCATGGGAGTGGCGCTGTACGGCATGTTTGTAGCTATCGTGGTGCCGGAGATGAAGAAGGTAAGGGCTGTGATGTACGTGGTCTTTGCGGCCATAGCTCTGAGCTGCCTGTTCTATTACGCTCCTTATCTTAAAGAAATTCCCTCCGGTTTCGCAGTCAGCATCTGTGCGATCGTGGCGGCCGTTGTGGGTGCGGTATTGTTCCCGGTCAGCGAAACGGCTGATAAAGAAGCAGTTGGTGAGGAAGTGATCGATGAGTAGCTGCGCTTGTGTTGATTTACAGTATAGTACAGTATTTTGAAATGCGGGAGATATTCGGTACACCGAATGTTGAATTGAGAAAAATACCGTATTTGAAAGAGGAATAAACAGAGATGAGTAACGCATTATTTTTTCCATATTTGCTGTTGATGGCAGGCATAACATATCTTGTGCGGGCGATACCCTTTGCCCTTATCACCAAAAAGGTTCAGAATAAAAGTATCAAAAGCTTTCTGCACTACATACCGTATACCGTTCTGTCAGCGATGACTGTTCCGGCAATATTTTATGCCGCAGACAGCCCGATAGCTGCTGCGGCAGGCTTCGTGGCAGCCATCATCTGCGCCTTGAAGGGGTGGTCACTCACGGTGGTAGCCATAATATCCTGCGCCTGTGTTTTCCTGGTGCAGCTATTGGTGTGATTCCGGTGTTGCGGTGACATTTTCATTTATCGTGACAGCCTTGCGTTTATGGGGTTCGTGTGCTAATATGTTGTGTGTGCGTTAAGGCTGTTGTGGTGGAAGCTTTGACGCAAAACCCGGTTGATCGCTCAAGGAGGCATGAGATGAATAAGATTCGCAGAAAAGTTCTGATAGTGGACGATGAGGAGATAAACCGTTCCATACTCGGTAATATCATAGGGCAGGAGCATGAAGTCCTGTTTGCGAAAAACGGTGTGGAGGCGATGCGGCTCATACATGAGAACGAGAGCACTTTATCTTTGATATTGCTGGATCTTTTGATGCCTGAGATGGACGGGTATGAGGTGCTTAAACAGATCCCCGCGGATCCGACACTTAAGCGCATCCCGGTCATAGTGCTGACATCAGAAAAGACCGCCGAGGTAGAAACATTGAATCTGGGAGCGGCGGACTTCATTTCAAAACCCTATGAGCATCCGGATGTGATCCTGGCCAGAGTGCGCCGCACCATAGAACTCGCGGAGGATAAAATCATCATCCACGAGACGGAGACCGATGATCTGACGGGGCTTTATACAAAAGATTATTTTTTGAGATATGCAGAGAGATACGACAGATATTATCCGGACAAAGACATGGACGCAGTCGTAATCGACATTAACCGTTTTCATGTTGTCAATGAGCTGTACGGCAGGGAATACGGAAACGAAGTCCTGAGGAAGATGGCGGCGGGTATCGCCGGCCTCATGACTGAGAACGGAGGTATCGCCTGCAGGAGCGGATCTGATACGTTCTATTGTTATGTTCCCCACCGGAGTGATTACGAGACGCAGGTAGCTGCGTTCTCCGGGATTTTTGCCCCAGAGCCTGACATACAGCGCATGAATCTGCGTATCGGTGTCTATGAAAATGT
The DNA here is from genome assembly GCA_017540915.1 of Lachnospiraceae bacterium. Next base: position 5,584 of record JAFYAD010000070.1, on the reverse strand, counting down.
GGATAAAAAGATGGAGATGGAGCAGCGTTTCGATCATGCCGCTTCAGTGTGCCACAAACAGCGCAATGTCTACTCCACCTCGGTTGTGTTTTACGATGCCTCCGCTCACGAGAGCGAGCTGTTTTCCGAGAGGCTGATAGGTGAGATGGAAAAGGCGCTGCGTGAAAAACAGTTCCGTGTTTTTTACCAGCCCAAATACAATATAAAGGGAAATGAGCCGGTGTTATCCAGCGCCGAGGCTCTGATCAGATGGATCCATCCGGATCTCGGCATGATAAGCCCGGGGGTTTTCATCCCGCTGTTCGAGGGGAGCGGGCTTGTGCATAAGCTGGATCATTATGTTTGGAACGAGGCTGCTTCTCAGATCAGGGAGTGGAAGGAAAACTTCGGTGTCACGGTTCCGGTGTCGGTGAATGTGTCAAGAGTTGATATTTACGATCCGGATCTCGAGCAGATGTTAGACAATATCATGAAAAAATACGAGCTTTCACCGAATGAATATCTTTTGGAGATCACGGAGTCTGCCTACACCAGCGATTCAAGCCGCATAATAGATACCGTAAAGCAGCTTCGAACCAAAGGCTTCAAGATCGAGATGGATGATTTCGGATCCGGTTATTCTTCGCTGAATATGCTGGCCAGCATGCCCATAGACGCGTTAAAGCTTGACATGCAGTTCATAAGGAATATCACCGAAAATAAAAAGGATTTCAAGATGGTGGAGCTGATGCTGGATATCGCTAAATTCCTGGAAGTTCCGGTCATTGCGGAAGGCGTTGAGACACAGGAGCAGTACGATCTTTTAAAACAAGCGGGCTGCGATATCATACAGGGGTATTATTTCTCGAAACCTGTTCCGCCGGAGGAGTTTGCACGATTTTTTCGGAAATAGCACAGACCGGATGTTTTGAGGTTGATTTGGAAGTGCTCTATGAGAAAAGACAAAAATAACGAAAAAACTATCAGCAAGAGGGAGCGGCTTACGCAGACGCCGGTCCCGAAACTTATAATAACACTGGCGATACCCACTATCATCAGCATGCTGGTGACGGGGTTCTATAACATGGCTGATACTTTCTTTGTGGGAAAGATATCAACACAGGCCACTGCGGCAGTGGGACTGGTGTTTCCGGTCATGGCCATAATACAGGCTTTCGGGTTTTTCTTTGGACAGGGCAGCGGTACGTTTTTGTCCCGCATGCTGGGGGCCGGTAACACCCGTGAGGCCAATGAGATGGCGATCACCGGATTTATCACATCACTGGTTGCGGGAGTGATATGCGCTGCAGTCGGTAATATTTTCGCTGAGCCGTTGGCGTATGCTATCGGCGCATCCGATACCACCATGGCGGACACAATGTCGTACATGAGGATCATCTTGATGGGCGCACCATTTATGATGGGGCAGTTCGTACTCAACAATCAGCTCAGGTTTCAGGGTAGCGCCATGTATTCCATGGCGGGACTTATGTGCGGCGCGGTCGTGAATGTGCTGCTGGATCCGCTGCTGATACTGGTGTTGGAAATGGGGACAAAGGGTGCGGCCATCGCCACCGTGGCAGGACAGATGGTGAGCTTCTTTGTGCTGGATATAGGCAGCTCCCAGGGAGAAAACATAAGGCTTGATCTTAAAAATCTCAGGATCAACACTCATTATATGCTGGAGATCCTGAATGGTGGCCTGCCGTCCCTCTTCAGACAGGGGCTTGCGGCGACTGCCACACTGATGCTTAATCATGCTGCCACGAAGTACGGCGGAGACGCAGCGGTTGCAGGAATGTCGGTTGCTACCAGGGTGCTCATGATGATGGGATCTGCCATGATAGGCTTCGGCCAGGGATTTCAGCCGGTCTGCTCTTACAATTTCGGGGCGGGATTGAAAAAACGGGTAAAAGAGGGATTTTTCTTTTGCGTGAAATACGGAACGGCTTTTCTGCTGGTTCTGTCTGTTTTATGTTTTGCATTTGCGCCGGAGCTTATAGCCGTATTCAGAGATGATGAGGCGGTGATCGCGACTGGATATGTTGCGTTGAGGGCGCAGTGTCTGACTATGCCGTTACTGGCATTTACCGTGATGACAAATATGATGCTGCAGTCCAGCGGCCTGGGGTTAAAAGCTTCGATCTCGGCTTCGGCCAGAAGCGGTATATTTTTTGTGCCCATGATCCTGCTGCTGCCGGCACTCTTTGGTCTTACGGGTGTTGAATTTGCGCAGGCAGCTGCGGATGCGTTGGCCTTCCTTCTGGCTGTTCCGCTGGCCTTTTCAGAGCTTCGTAAAATGTAATGATACCGGGGTTAAAAGTCAAAAGTTTCGTTTTGGCTTGTTGGCCCCGGTATTTTCGTGTCTGTTTGGAACCTGCCTGGCTTGTTATCTGCCTAAACAGCTCGAAAACCGCAGATTTTCGTGCTTGGCTCTGAATAATTCCAATTTTTTTATAATCGAAAAACTTTTTTGACTTCTCGTGCGTATTATATGTGTAAGACGTCTACACGGAGAGTTTTCAGATGAAGATTGATTTTGACATGATATATGACAAATATGCGGACAGGCTCTATGCTGCGGCATTTAATATATGCAGGCAGCAGCAGGATGCCGAGGATGCGGTGCAGGATGCCATGATACGGCTGTACAACAGCGACAGGGATTTTGAATCTGAGGAACATATCAAAGCATGGCTTCTGCGGGTAGTTATCAACGCGGCGAAGAGCACAAAGAGGCTGTTTTGGAACCGGAATCGTTCGTCCTATGAAGAATATATGGACTCACTCACCTTTGAGGAACCGTCTGACAGAACACTTATGGACGAAGTTCTGGCACTGCCGGAAAAATACCGTATCGTCATACACCTCTTTTATTATGAAGAATATAAGATAAGAGAGATCGCCGAGATCTTGAAGTTATCTGAAAATACCGTCAAAACAAGATTGTTGAACGGCCGAAAGTTACTGAAGACAAAGCTGGAGGGATGGGAAGATGAATAATAAAGAAAAATATCAGAGAAGCTTTAATGCCTTGTGTCTCTCCGGGGATTTCCGGGAAAAGTGCAAAAAGACCCCGGAGGAAAGCGGAAAGGGTAAGATTATGAAATTTAGATCTGTATACGGTATAAGCCGCGCAGCAGCTGCTGCAATTGCAGTGTGTTTTTTGATCGTGGGCAGTGTGGGTGTGAGCTATGCCGCTGATCTTGGCGGAATTCGCACAAAGCTTGGCATATGGATAAATGGCACCAAACAGGATGTTGAGGTTGTGCAGATAGAAGACGGCTCTTATACCGTTTGCGATGAGAACGGAGAGGTGACCATGGGCTTCGGCGGAGTATCGATTGATGAAGATGGTAATGAGGTTCCGATGACTGCGGAGGAGCTTGTCGGTTACATGAATAACGACTGCCGTCTTGAGATCACCGAAGACGGAAAAATGATCTTTTCTTATAAAAATCTTGTTGAAGATGTAACGGATCAGCTGGATAGCAAGGGCGAGCTGCACATCCACGTGGATGATCCCGCCAATGAGAATACTTACTTCGATATCACGGACATTGAAGGTGGCGGATACTCCGTAGACTCCGGCAGCAAGCCGTCCTTCGGAAAAGAATACTATGAGGTCGATTCAACGGATCTTGTCATCGAGGAAAACGGATATGAAGTGGAACGCGATGAGAACACCGGATACAGCAGCAGTGTTACTGTGACAGAGGATTGATGAGTAGATGGGGTAGCCGCTAATTTCAAGGTAATCGGAAGGGATAACTTTCTTTGTTTCTACGGAAGGCAATAAAACATTAAACACAGATGCATGGATCCGGGATAGTTCTACCTGCCCGTTGTCATAGTAGATCTTGACAATATCATATGTCAGAAGAGTTGCATAGTTGTTCTTAACCCATGTGCCTATCTGCTTTGACAATTTACCGGTGGCGTCAGTTATGGTTTCTGTATGACGCTTTTCTATGAAGAAAGATTTATGCCGGATTTTTATCTTACGGATAAAGCCCATCAGCCGCATGAGTATTTTTCGCCTGATAACGATATCTTCATTCTTAAACTCGGATTCCATGCGTATTATAGGACCGGCATGGAGACAATGGTTGGGATATCCAAGATACGTTAGTTCCTGTTCCAATGAATCCAGACAAGTAGTTAAGTCATTATCTTGGTCATGGAACACCATGGTGACGATGTAAAAAGGGGATTTTTTGTTGAATTCACCGAAATCACCGGATTCATCGATAAAAATGCTTAATTCTTTCATGTGATCTCCGTTAAAAAGAAAAGGTGTGGGACACCCACACCAAATCGTTGGACCCGGGTCTGTCGACCAGCCCAGATAGTGCGAACACTACCTTGTATGCGTATAGTAGCATGTAAAAGATAAAAGTGCAACGGGTTTTTGAGAAATTATATCGCCAATATTTTTGATTAGCATATAGATTATTATCGAAAGATAATCAAAAAGCGTCCTTTAACACCCCGAAGCATTCCCTGACAATGTTGTTGGGCAGGTAAACGGGGTGAGCTTATGCAGGAATACCGTAAATATTTGCGGCAGACAGACGCTTGGCGATATGCACGCACCGGTACACATGGAAATTATTTGAGACGATTCCGATGCTAATAGTGTCAGTATCAACGCCTTTGCTCTTTAAGAGGGCAAGGGCGTTTTCTATGTTTTCATAGGTATTTTCAGACTCACATTCTGCAAACAGGCGGTCGGAAGCAATGCCTTTTGACAAAAGATAGTCCATGCCGCCCTGCCCTTCGGATATGGGCTCGTTGTAGCCCTGCCCGCCGGTGATGACGCATATCGTGGCGTTGTTGTCATTCAGATATGAGCAGGCACGGTCGAGCCTGAACCGGTAAACCGTCGATGGCCCGGAAGATCGCATCTGGGCGCCGGGTACTATGATAAGATCAAGGTTTTGCGGCGCGTCGTTTTTGAATCCCGTCATGATCAGACAAAAACATATTGCGAAGATGCCAAAACCGATTCCGGACAAAGCATTAAAGATTATCTTGACCGGCTTTGGCAATTTGGTATGCAGTTTTGTATGGAAAAGAATAAAACATAGAAAAAAATAAGCTCCGCCGGCTATCCATATAATAAAAGAAAACGTTCCGCTGTTCGCGGACAGCACTACAACGGAATACAGCAGGCACAATATACATAATATAAGATCAATAACGGCGAAAAATTTCCCGGTTTTGCTTTTCATAATGTAGGTTCCCTTCACAATAAAGTTGAGAATGCTCACGTCAGTATATCGCGTAAAGCCCGTTCTGTAAACGTTTTGGAAAAAAATCATAAACTTCTCAAAAATTTTTTAAAAAACAGGTTGACAAGTGCCAAAAATCCTGTTAATATAGCAAAGCTGTCGCAAAAACAGCGACGAACCTTGAAAACTGAACAGTGAGATAACTGTGAAAGACGAAAGACTTACATCTATTGAATAGAATGATAAGTCGGTAAGAAAAGACACATGAGTGTCAAACAAGTCAAAAACCTTTTGTCGGATCATTTAAGATGATCAGACACCTAAAGTAAAGAACGATTAGCCAAGCGAGAGCTTGAGCGATCAAATATCTT
>JAFYAD010000069.1 GCA_017540915.1 Lachnospiraceae bacterium | reverse complement strand
GCTGGAACAAATCGGAAAACTGGTTCGGAACGATCTTCATCACGCCCTGACGGGTAGAAGTGAACCATAGATTGCCCAGGTAGTCCGTCATCACGTTGCCCACATTGTTGTTCATGGGCAGGTTCTCCAGCAGGTGAAACTCATTGTTTTCTATATAACCGATGCCGTTGGAGGCGCAGATCCACAGCTTGCCGTCGATGCTTGAGATCATCTGCACCGTGGACAGCGGCTGGATATCGATCTCCACAATGCCTGTCAGCGTGTCTCCCATCCGGGCGCGGCAGAAAGGATAATTCACGGTCTGCATATAGACCATCCCAGGTTCATACATGTCCGGATAGAACGCGCCGACAGCGCCGGTGACCGTGTTTTCACCGGCGGGGATATAGCTCTGCAGCCTGCCGTCCTTAAGCGTCATGATATCGCCCAGATTTGTGAGCCCGTAGATCAGCCCATCGGTTCCCATTGTAATGTAACGCATGTTCGCCTCGGCGATCAGATCGTCCTCCAGCATGGCCAGGTTGTAATCCGCGTCGATGGTGGCGATGCCGCAGGTGGTGGCGATGTAGATCGTACCGTTCTCATCCTCGGTAATGGCCCGGGTATGAGCGGATTTCATGCCATCCATCTTTCCCCAAAACCGAAACTCTCCTTTATCCATGACCGCGACGCCGTTGTCATTGGTACCCATCCAAAGCCGATCCCGGCTGTCCACATGCAGGCATTTGATGCTAGAAATACCCCCCGTGGAGTCCAATCGTTCGAAGGTATTGCCATCATATCGGATAAGGCCCGCATAGCTGCCGATCCAGATAAAGCCCTCGCTTGTCTCGGCGATGGCGTTGGCTTCGGAGGTTGGAAGCCCGTTGCTGTTGTCGTACAGCAACGCGGAGTAACCTTCGGTTTGTCCTTCGAGATCGACCGAAATGTGAACCTCGTCCGATTTCGACGTCTCCGTGGTTGACTCAGCCAAAGCATAGCTTCCATACTGGATGACGAGCAAAAGCGCCATCATCATACAAAGACAAAGCCGGAGCGCTTGCGCCCCTTTTGAATTCCTTATCCTGAAAACCTTGAGATTCACAATTCAGCCCTCCAGTAAAACATGGCAATCTTTACATAAACCCTCTATTATCATATCTCAAGCTCCGGCCAAAAACAAGATGAATTGAACTGATTGATACCGACTTGCTTTGTGGCTTAATATGATATATAATATAGCCACGCAAAGGAGGTAAGCTATGCAGATTGTCCCCATGAGAGACCTTAAAAATACAGTAGAGATCGAACGGCGCTGCGCTGAATCAAACGAGCCAGTATTCGTTACAAAGAACGGATATGGCAGGCTTGTTGTTATGGATATAGATTATTATGAAAGAACCATGCGTAAGATAGGCGAAGCGAGCCTTGTAAACGCCGGCATTACCGATTACGAAAAGGGTAATGTGACAGACGGGAAGCCCGCAATTAAAAGACTGAGGGCGAAGCATGGCATCTGAAAACTACGGATATGTTTTGACCGAAATAGCAGAATCTGACATTGACGAGACAATAGAGTACATTTCCGGAGATCTCTCAAATCCGGATGCTGCCTCTTCATTTCTTGATGATCTTGAGCAGAAAATAAAAGAAATCTGTGCGAATCCGAAAACCGGCAGACTCGTGAATAACGAATATCTAAAAAGAAACGATGTCCGCCGGTTCCTTGTCGGGAATTATATATCCTACTACATAATCGACGAAGAAACCAGGAACATCGTAATCCTCCGAATGGTCTATGGAAAAAGGGATCAGGACGAAATCCTAAAAGATGTCAGATGACCAATAAATTTGAATAAAAGTCACCTATATCATCCTGTCCACCCTGTCCATATGGTCCATTTAGTCCATATAGTCCACAATATATGGACTAAACAGCACAGGATGACACTATATGCACTCTCAATTTTCTTTTTTCATAATAGGACACAAAGTACTCAACCGCATTCTCAGGGAAGAACTCCTTCATTTCAGAGTAAAGCTGGCCCGCCAAGGTTTTATTGTGCGAAATGATCAATGTCGGCTTTTGCAGCTGCTCTATCACGTTGGCCATTGTGAAGGTCTTGCCCGATCCTGTGACACCGAGCAAAGTCTGGAACTGGTTGCCTTCCCTGAAGCCCTTCACCAGTTTTTCTATTGCCTGCGGCTGGTCGCCGGTGGGCTGATATTCAGATACAAGTTTGAACTTATTTTGTGCGTATTGCACAATTACACCTCCGAAAACCCGTAGCGATTTGCCTTTCCGGGACTCCTGATAACCAGATGGATGTTATTTCAATTGCTCTTCCACTTCTTTGTTGCAAAGAAATTATCCACAGTCTCAAGTATCTGCTCTTTTGTCATGGTTTTCAGCATATATCCCTGCGGCTTAAGGGCCATAACGCTCATAACGCTTTCCTTATCGGACTTTCCGGTTAGGAAGATTATCGGTATATCACTTGAGTCCGGTTCAGAGCGGATCATTTCCATCACCTGAGGACCTGTTGTTATCGGCATCTCGTAATCAAGCAGTATCAGGTCGGGAACATGCGTAGCTATATAGGTTATAGCCTGCATACCCGATCTTGCAATGGTAACCTTGTATCTGCCGGACAGCCACCCCTGAACGGTTTTTAAGTATGTGAGATCGTCATCGATCAGCAGGATGTGTTTTTCCTTTTTACGTTCTTCGTCTGCTGCACACAGCTTCTCCATATCCGAGATCAGATCTTTCATATCAAAAGGCCGCTCAATTGCATGAGCTACAAGGTTGTCTGAAACGATGTGTTTTATATCATCAATCTCAGAAGGATAGCCTATAATGCATATCATTTTTTCATCTACTGAACATATTTCCTTCAGATAGCCAAAGAAGCCGGTAATCTCTGATATAAAATCACCCGCATAGATAAGATAAACATCGCTCTCTTTTCTGTATTGGTTTAGAGTGTCGATCTTCGGCTCTATAACACTTGCGGCAAATCCGGCCTTCTGAAGATTCTTTACAAGCGCATTCGTCATAAAAGCCGCTCCCTGGCTTATTATTGTGATCCTACTAGGCATGGTCATCCTCCTCTTAAATGATCTTTAGTATATCTTCGTATCTCACCTCATCGGCAGCTTTAATCAGGGCCATACGCCTCTCTTTTTCTTCATCAGGAACTCTGTAACCCTTAAGTACTTCTATAAGATCCACCGCACTGTCGTAATCGCTGACAGATATAAATTCGCTTATTGCGGTATAAAGTTCCTTAAGTTCGCCCTCGTCTATCGGTGTAAGGTCACTGTCATCAGGTACATCGTCAGGAACAAGCGGCGACAGTGCTTCTCCGATCTTTTTATATCTGTCAAGCAGGTTTCCTATTTCAGACCCAAGCTTATCGGTATCACCCTCGTTACCCGCGTTTTCAAGCTCCTGTGCAAGCTCCCCCAAATCAGTCGC
>JAFYAD010000068.1 GCA_017540915.1 Lachnospiraceae bacterium | reverse complement strand
CTCATAGGTGTTGCTCAGGGAATCGCTACAATGCCGGGAATATCCCGCAGTGGCTCGACTGTTGCAGCATGTCTTTTATGTGGTTTTGACAAAAAGTTTGCGGTCAAGTATTCTTTCATCATGTCAATTCCGGCAATATTGGGATCGCTCTTATTAGAGCTTGTAAAAACGGATCTTTCAGGTGTGACTTCCGGTGTTTTGGTCAATTATATCGTAGGCACCGTGGTGGCGGCAGTGGTAGGTTATATCTTCATCAAGGTCATGCTGGCAGCGGTAAAGAAAAAGAAATTTACGGGATTTTCGATATACTGTTTTGTGGCCGGAGTTACGGCTATTGTTTTACATTTTATCAAATTATAGTTTTCAGGCAGGTTATAAAAGATGGCAACCGACTCATCGGCTAAAAAAACAACTTCAAACAGAGGAGGAAGCTCTACAGGTACAGGAAGATCAGGCAGGAGCAGTACTAAAGCAGGGACGAGATCCGGCACAAGATCCGGCACAAGAACTGTGGACAGAGCAGCGATAGCGAAACAGGACAGACTCAGGGATGAGATAGTGTTTTTTGTGGTCCTGATGCTGTGTATATTGCTTTTTATAGCAAATCTCGGTATCGGAGGAAAGGTCAGCTACCTGATCAGTTCTTTGCTCTTTGGTCTTTTCGGGTTCATGTCCTATGTTTTTCCGGTGGTGCTTTTTGTGGTGATAGCATATGCCATATTGTCAAAATATGACCCAAAGAGCATAGAAAGCCCTACTTTCAGGATTATTGTGGGATGTTTTTTCTTCTTCGCCTTATGTGTTCTGTGTGAGCTTATCAAAGGGGGAGAACTGAGCCCGGCGGCGGCATTCGGAGAGAGTTTTTCGGAGAGAAACGGCGGCGGATTCATGGGAGCGCTGGCATCTTATATTTTGATGCAGGCCTTCGGCCGTGTTGGCGCATTTATAATAGATATCGCTTTTATACTCATATTGTTTATCCTCTTCACGGGAAAATCCATAGTGGCTTTCATCAAAAACAGCGGTCAGAAGATCTATGACGGTACCAGCGGTGTCAGGGAGGATCTGAGAGAGACTTACGAGGAAAACCGTCAGATCAGAAGAGAGAATCGTGAGGCCAGAAGGGAATATCAGGAACAGGAGCAGGCTGAGAGAAGACGTCAGAGAATGCAGCGTGTTGAGCTTACGGGGGTTACAACCGATACGCTCATAACCGCGGACAAGGCCAGACGCAATCCTGAAATGCACGAGCTAAGCGGAAATGTCCGTCTGTTAAATGAGAGCCACAGCCTTGAGCCTGTGAAGAAAGGTGAGGCGGTTGGCGGACTGAGCAGTGAAGCGCTGAAAGATGACGAGGAATTCAAGGTCAATGTTAGATATGTGGATGACAGTTACGACGGTGTGGAACCGCAGGAGGATGAATTCCACGGGGCCTTTGAACAGGAAGACCGGCACAGAGGGCTTTATGACACAAGTCTGGGTGATGATAATGTCGCATTGTTTAAGAGAGGCAACCTGGAGGAGTCGGATTTCAGAAATGCAAATGCTTCCAATAATACTGCCCCGGCCCCAAAGAAGGGTGAGGAACCGGAGAACCTGTACAACAGGGTGCTGAAGGTTGAACCGGTAAATCCGCAGGCACAGGTTGTAAATACCACAAATGAGGAACCTGAGGTTTTGGACCTCTCCGGGTTGTCGGAGTCCAAGGCACAGAGAAACAAAAAGAAGAACTATGAGATTCCCGATCTCGACAGCATGGATGATGGTATTTCCGGAGAGCGTTTCGGCTTCGGAGTTGATGTAGAAGAGAAGAGCGAGTTTAAGCCTGAGATCGTAGCACCGGTAAAAAAACCGGTAAATACGATGCCACGCGAAAAAACGGTCAATTCGGTTCCGGATGTACAGCCTGAGGAACAGGTTTCAGATACCACGGGCAAAGCGGATGAGGCAGTCGATGACAAGCCGCATATGTCCGATACGACGGAGGAGAAACCCTATGTTTTCCCACCTGTAAGTCTTTTAAAGAATCCGGATAAAAAGGCAAAGGGCGACTCAAAAGAGCATTTGGAGGAGACAGCCAAAAAGCTTGAGCAGACACTTGCAAATTTTGGTGTGAGAGCTACCATCACCGATGTTATCTGCGGACCTACGGTTACAAGGTATGAGATACAGCCGGAGATGGGCGTGAAGGTTTCGAAGATTGTGAATCTTTCCGATGATATCAAGCTTAACCTTGCAGCAGCGGATATCCGTATAGAGGCACCGATCCCCGGAAAACCCGCCATAGGTATAGAAGTTCCCAATAAAGAGGCCGTTCCCGTAATGTTCAGGGAACTGGTGGAGTCATACGAGTTCAACGTGGACAAAGACAAAAAGAAGATCGCCTTCGCTGCAGGAAAGGATATCGGCGGCGATGTGATCATGGGCGATATCGCGAAGATGCCCCATCTGCTCATAGCGGGTGCCACCGGATCCGGAAAGTCGGTATGTATCAATACGGTCATAATGTCCATACTGTACAGGGCAAAACCGGATGAAGTAAAGCTCATCATGATCGATCCAAAGGTTGTGGAGCTTTCTGTATACAACGGAATACCACATCTTTTGATACCTGTGGTGACAGATCCCAAGAAAGCCAGCGGCGCACTGAATTGGGCTGTGGCGGAGATGGATGAGAGATACAGGATGTTTGCCGATTACGGAGTACGTGATATGGCAGGATTCAATGAGAGGGTTGCTGCTATCCCGGAGGGTACTGAGGGCAGACCGGACAAGATGCCTCAGATAGTGGTGATCGTGGACGAGCTTGCTGATCTTATGATGGTGGCTCCGGGAGATGTGGAGAATGCCATATGCCGTCTGGCTCAGCTCGCAAGAGCGGCAGGAATACATCTTATCATCGCAACCCAGCGTCCTTCGGTGAATGTCATAACGGGTATAATAAAAGCCAACATGCCAAGCCGTATCGCATTTTCGGTATCCAGTCAGGTTGATTCACGTACAATCCTGGATTCGGGCGGAGCGGAGAAGCTTCTCGGCAAAGGTGATATGCTGTACTATCCGCAGGGACTTACGAAACCACTTCGTGTTCAGGGCGCTTTCGTATCCGACGGAGAGGTTTCGGCGGTAGTAAATTTCCTGAAGGAGCATTGCGGCGAGACGGTATATGATCCGGGTATCAATGAGAAGATGGAGAGTTTGTCAAAGAACTCTTCGAATGCAGCGGGCAATGCCACTGCAGGAGCGGGTAACGGCGCCGCTTCCGACGGAAACGACGAGTATTTTATGGAATGCGGAAGACTGGTGGTCAGCTCGGGTAAAGCCTCCATCGGTACCTTCCAAAGAAAATTTAAGATAGGTTTCAACAGGGCTGCCCGCATAATGGATCAGCTTGAGGAGGCCGGAGTAGTCAGCGGTGAAAACGGTACCAAGCCCAGAGAGGTATTGATGAGCGAGGAAGAATTTGAGGAATATCTGGAGATGTACGGAGGTTGAATATGCAGCTCATAGACGGAAAAGCAATATCGGCACAGATAAAAGATGAATTGAAGGCTGAGATCGAAAGCAGAAAAAGCAGGGGAGAGAAGATAAAATCTCTTGCGGTGATACAGGTTGGAAGCGATCCCGCATCCAGTGTGTATGTCAATAACAAAAAGAAAGCCTGCGAATACATAGGCTTCGGTTCAAAGAGCTTCTCTTTACCGGAGGAGACCACAGAGGACGAACTTCTGGCTATTATACACGATCTGAATGAGGATGATGATGTGGCAGGAATCCTGGTACAGTTACCTGTTCCGAAACATATCGATGAAGATAAGATATTGTTGGCCATCTCACCCTCGAAGGATGTGGACGGTTTTCACCCGCTCAACGTGGGAAATCTTTCAGTGGGAAGACCGGGCTTTGTATCCTGCACACCCGCCGGTATCATACAGCTGTTAAAGCGCAGCGGTATCGAGATCTCCGGTAAAAAATGTGTTGTGGTGGGACGCAGTAATATCGTGGGCAAACCTATGGGTATGCTGATGCTCAGGGAGAACGCAACGGTTACCACAGCACACTCAAAGACTGCAGATCTCGCAGAGGTATGCAGACAGGCGGACATTCTGATTGTGGCCATGGGCAAGCCGAAGTTTATTACACATGAATATGTAAAAGAGGGGGCTGTGGTCATAGATGTCGGTATCCACAGACAGGAATCGGGTAAGCTCTGCGGAGATGTGGATTTTGATGATGTCTGCGAACATACGTCATTCATAACACCGGTTCCGGGTGGAGTAGGTCCCATGACTATAGCTATGCTGATGAACAATTGCGTATGGGGAATGGAGAGATAGAACATGAAATGCTTTCATTGCGGCGCAGAAATTGAAGATGGCAGTATAACATGCAGTCATTGTGGTAATCCTCTGGAAGTGATCACGGATATATTCAGTGATAACGAGGTGTTGGTGGAAGCACCTCCTCAGGAAGATACTTCCGATGATAATACCGGTGAAGAAATAAAAAATCCGGTAGATGTATTATCGCCGGAAATGCAAGCAGAGTCTGTTTCTTCTGAAAAAACGGATACAAAACCACAGAAAGATCCTGATATGATAGAGAAGAAGACTATGTATATCATATTAGGTATAGTGTCTGCTGTTTTCGTGGTGCTCCTGATCCTGATGGCTATATTCTGGAGAAAACCTGCTCCGGTAGAGGAAGTCGTGGTAGAGGAGACCGGGTATGATGATGTCGTAAAAATGATAGAGGATGCACTGGCCCGGCAAAATTACGGTGATGCCATGGAATGCTGTGCGCAGGCGCTTACTTTTGGTGAATGTGATGAGTATTATATTTATAAATACTATCTTCGCATATACAATGAGATCGGTAATGAAAATAAAAGCCTGGAAACCCTTATGATGCTGAAGGGGTTTGCCTCTGATACCGGAAACGTCAATGATCTGACAGAATGGTATGAGGATCTGTTGAACATATATTCCGGAAGAAACGATACATATAATATCGGAGAGCTTATAAATGAGATAGAGGATTCGTTTGTGGGAATTGACAAAAACAGGCTGTTAAAACCATTCATTCCTGCGGAGCCTGTTTTTTCGGCTGTACCGGATCCTGCTTATCCCGGAGACAGAATATATATCAGCAGCCCGGACGGCAGCCATATCTTTATGGGAAAGGTTAGCAAAAAAAGCGGAAACGATACTTATCTTTCGCTGTATCACGGCGAAGGCTTACCGCTTAAATCCGGCAGAAACGAATATGTGGCCGTATGTGAAAATCAGTATGGTTTAAAAAGCAATACTGTCAATTTCTCTTATGTTTTGAAGACTGTGTACAATGTGGATATGCCTGAAATATCACCGGTAAGCGGAGAGTACAAGGAAGAGACTTTTGTGGAGATAGAGGTTCCCGTCACCTTTAAGGCATATTATTGCTGGGATGGTGATCCAGATACGGAGTCGGATGAATATACAGAAAAGTTGGAAATGCTGGAAGGAAATCATGTCTTTTCCGCAATCCTGGTCGACATGTACGGAAATATCAGCAAAATACAGAGGATGAATTATATTTATATTCCCGAAAAGGATCCGGAGGATGAAGAGGAAGAGATTTCGGAAGTATCCGAGACCGCCGGTAAGGACGAAGGCAAGGATAACAACGGCGGTACCAAGATCATAAAAGATGCTGAGGATACACCGGTTTATCACGGCAATGTGAAAGAACCGGAAAAAGACGAGGACGAAGGTGAAGAGACGGGAGACAGGTACGACAATGACACTGTCTCAGGTAATGAAGCCGTTTCCGGAAATGCAGCGTCATAATCTATCCATGATAATGAATCGTTACTATTCACAGCCACTTTACATACATTCTACAGGCTCGCCCTGACATCGGCAATCTGCGAAGCCAAGCTGGCAGAATTGCCTTGTCGGGCTCTACTGCCGCTATCGCGGCTGCCTGTATCATGTATGTAAAGTGACTG
>JAFYAD010000067.1 GCA_017540915.1 Lachnospiraceae bacterium | reverse complement strand
CGAGCCAACGGCGAAGTTTGAGTTTAGATTTACCCATACAGGATCACTTAATGAAGCCGAACGAAGTGAAGGCTGAATTTAGTGACATCGGATGTGGTATAATAACGAGGAAAACAGATGCCGTGCTTGCACGAGCATGTGTTTGACGAGTATCCCCATCGAGACGATAGTCGAGATGGTATACTACTATATATTTTTTGTATAAATTTATCCCCTGCTAGGCGACCACGCCCGGTCTAACCTTGTATATACTTGCATTATCAAAAACAGCAATACATAAATATAAGGAGGACGTGAGTATGTACGGAGCAATTTTAGGCAATATGTTGGGTGTGCTGGATCGTTTTGACGATAGGAGAATGGAATCCTGATGCAAATGCAGTAATCGGAATACAGGATATGTAAAAAGGAAAACATTATGAGCAGATTAAAAGAACTTCGAAAATATGTGGACGTAGAACTGAATAAGATAGAGGATGCTGACAAACGGACAAGCGCCATTTCTCATTTATATGGAGTGTCTTTAGCGGCAACAATGATCGCAAAGAAGCGTGATTTAGATCCGGAGATTGCAGCTATGTCGGCAATGCTGCATGATCTTCACGCATATAAGACCGGCTCATATGATGATCATGCCCATAAGGGGGCTGATCTTGCCAGGGAGATTCTCGGAATGCTGAAGCTGACGGATGAAACGGAAACGGATATTATTTGTTCCGCAATCTATCACCATGATGATAAGCTGGTAACGGACAGCCCGATGGACGAAGTTCTTAAGGATGCGGATGTTATCCATCATTGTATGAATGATCTGTCGAAAGAGATCAAAGAAAAGGAGAGGACTCGGTACGAAAAGCTGTGTGCTGAGTTTGGCATGTAGAAATGTCTGATAAACTGCGAGTAAGTTTATATCGCTTATACATATGTGCTGTACAATAAAAGAAGGAGAAGACCGTGATAAAAAGTAAAGCGGAAGTCAAATTTACAGGCGATGAGTATGCAGGGTTTTATTCCTGCGGACTGACTATGCTCGGAAGTTCCACCATGAACAGGTTTTCAGAAACTGAAGAAGACGGGAAAGCATGTTTTACGGCTGAAAACGGTTTGTGGTTGGAGGTTTCCACAGAAAAGTCGGCGCGGAGTGATGCATACGAGATACAGACTGTCATAAGAAACTCTTCAGAAGAGGCTGTTACGCTGGAGATGATGACGTCCTTTTTGTTTGCGGATATAAAAGCAGACAGGATACATCGGATCCTGTCTTTTTGGAGTGCCGAGGGAAGAGTCAGGACGGACGATCTTTGCGATCTGAACATGGAACATTCCTGGAACAACATGGCTTTTCGAGTGGAAAAATTCGGAAATGTGGGTTCAATGCCTGTGAGAAAGTTTTTCCCCTTTGTGGCATTGGAGGACAGTGAAACCTTCTCAAAGTCAGATCTGGTCTGTGCTTAGGGCAGGAGATTCGGATGACAGGATTTTTTACTCGATGTGTTCAACGTTCCTTGGGCGTATGGGACTGTCGGGTGACATATATGACCTGAGCGATCATCAGTGGGAGCTGGTTGACAGCGGGATAGAGTTTTACAAAGAGGTCGCACACATCATAAAAGACGGAAAAACAACATATATTGGCACGGACGCACGACGCTACAATACACCGGAAGGTTCGCAGCTTGTGATACGCGAGTTTGGGAATGAAAAACTGCTTGTTTTCCACAGATTCTCCGGATCATGCTCGCTTGATGAATATCTTAAGCTTCATGCTGTAGAATTAGGTGAATACAAGGTGACCGGGCGATATGGCAAGGCAGATGGTGATTTTTCGGCTGAAGCATTATGTATACAATGTGAGTGATGAATATTTATTTGCGGGAAAAGAGAATAGATTGAATGGAGAAATGAATGAAGATTGCAATACTGTCAGACGTACATGGAAATTATCCCGCATTATTAAAGGTGCTTCATGATGCCGGGCAAAGAGGTGTGGAACATTATATTTTTGCAGGGGATTACTGTCTTAGCGGAGCGTGGCCGGATGATTGTATAAAGGCTATAAAGGGAGTACCTGACAAAACCATAATTCGCGGAAATGAGGAAAGATATCTGGAAAACCTCATCGGCAAAGATCAGGTGAAGTGGACAGACGGGCAGATGCAAATATCATATTGGTGTTACAGAAACCTTCAGTCGGAGCATTTGAACTATTTGATTTCGCTGCCACAGACTACAGAGATTGAAATAAACGGAATAAAGATCCGTGTGGCCCATTCTTCTGATACATTTCTCGGGGAATACGAGTATTCTCATTCGGGCCGGGAATTTTGGCAAAAAAATATGCAGACACCAGCGTGACAAGTGAGACGTTAAAACAGGATATCTGCGCCATATTGGACAATGACCCGGTGTTTTTGAAGAAAGTACATGCTCTTGAGGATGGGATTTTTTATTATAAAAGATAACGATGGAAAACATTCTTTTTGACGATTTTTTGATCGACGCAAAACTACATGTAAAGACAACCGGCAGAATAGGGGATTTCAGCGATGATCATGTGTATCCCTATGAGCCAACATCATATTCGGTTCTGGATCGGCTGGCTCAGAGCGGTTGGGTTCAAAATACCGATCATCTGCTTGATTACGGATGCGGCAAAGCCAGAACTCTCATATATCTTCATGACAAAACAGGCTGCCGGGCCTCCGGTGTTGAGCTGATACAGAGTTTATACGATACGGGTCTTGAAAATATAGCGTCGTATAACAAACATGTCTGCACGCCGCATGGTAAGCAATGCGTCATTGATCTCGCGTGCTGCCCGGCTCAGTTATATGAGATACCACTATCGGTAAACAGGATATTCTTTTTTAATCCGTTTTCCGTGGAGATATTTAAGAGCGTAATGAAGCGCGTGAGGGATTCGTTTTATGAAAAAACAAGACCAATACTGTTTTTTTTGTATTATCCGCAGGATGAATACGTCGCATATATGGCTCAGCTGGATGAAGTGATGTTTGAAGATGAAATAGACTGCAGGGATCTGTTTCCGGAAAAAGACGGGCGGAACCGGATACTGGTGTATTCAATAGGGTAAGAATAACAAACAGGTATTGAGCTCATTAGAGTTTAGATTAATAAAGGGGACAATAAATCATTCACTTTGTTAATGTAAGGGGTATTTGGACTGCGAGCTCGACGTTTGTTAGTACGCCATCATAAGTTATGGGATGGTAAAGTCTGTTGTGATACTCAGATGAAACATGATATATTTTTCGGTGAACCAGTAAAAATGTTTGTTTGCCGAAAAATATATTTTTTTTGTTGACAAACGGAAAGAATGCCCGTTAAAATTTTCGGTGAGAAGGCAAAAAAAGGCTTCTACCGAAAAATAGAGGTGAAAAGTATGATTGTTGGACGCGAAGAAGAACTTTTGAAATAAAAAGCATTGACAAGAACGCCTGTTCGAGCGTAAAAATATCAGTATGGGTGTTACCATACTCGGTAGGCGGTTGTCCAATATTCGGAGTACTGTGAACTCTGTTCATTATAGAAACCTCGAAAGAGGAATCTTTCCGGAAGGAGGGCATTTGCTATGTTGACCATTACTGATCTTGTTGCCGTATTAGGCTTTGCAGTAACATGCTTTGCGTTAGGCTACACAGTAGGTCGTAACAGCAGGGTAAAAAAATAACCGCCGGTCTCGAAAACAGCGGTTATTTTATACAAAATAAACAATTGTTTAGGGCAACCGTCTATCGGTAGCACCCTTATATTTGGATTATAAAGGCACGGATCGGATATGTCAACACACATTTTTTCCTGAACATGATGATTTCAGCTTTACACAAAAAAATCTGAAAACGTTATCTTTCAGTAATATCGGTAAAAATACATAAAACTCCGAGGTTTACATTAATGATGATAAAGCCCTTTACATCAACATGCTGTCGGTGTAATATTGTGTTCGATAACTGCTGAAATAATCAGACTTGCGTGAGGGAAAGGCATGACTTCTTTTGTAATAGCATTAGTGATCCTGGTTGTAGGATATATGACCTACGGTCGCCTTGTTGAAAAGATATTCGGACCGGATGACAGGAAAACTCCTGCGATAGAAATAAACGACGGTGTGGACTGTGTGCCGGTCAAAACATGGAAAGCTGTTTTGATACAGCTTTTGAATATTGCGGGAACAGGACCGATTTTTGGAGCCTTGATGGGGGCGTGTTTCGGTCCGGTGGTTTTCCTGTGGATCGTTTTCGGCTCGATTCTCGGCGGAGCGGTTCATGACTATATGAGCGGTATGGTCTCGGAACGAAATAAAGGGGCTTCTATAGCGGAGATGTCAGGAGTATACCTCGGAAAACCGGCTCTTTATATAATGCGTATCTTTTCAATCCTCCTGCTGCTTTTGACCGGTACGGTTTTTGTTACCAGTCCGGCGGCTCTCTTAACAAGGCTTACGCCGGATGCTTTGGGTAATACTTTTTGGATAGTGGTCATTCTGTTTTATTATGTGCTGGCTACATTGCTGCCGGTGGACAAGATCATCGGAAGGCTTTATCCGATATTTGGCGTGATCTTGATAATCATGGCTGTTTCCGTTGTCGGCGGAATCTTTTTGATCCCGCAGTATCAAATACCGGAGATAACACTTGCAAATCTGAATCCGGATAATCTTCCCATATGGCCTTTCATGTTTGTAACCGTTGCCTGTGGAGCAATTTCCGGTTTCCATGCAACCCAGTCTCCCATGATGGCAAAATGCATTACAAGCGAAAAAGAAGGCAGAAAGGTTTTTTACGGTGCCATGATCATAGAGTCTGTCATTGCACTGATATGGGCAGCGGCAGGCGTTGCGTTTTATGGAACCACTAAGATGCTGTCGGCTGCGATCACAGATCTTGGACAGTCGGGAGTTGTATATCAGATCAGCAGCGAAATGCTGGGAAGTATAGGTGGGATACTTGCGGTTGTCGGTGTGGTTATTTGTCCGATCACCTCCGGAGATACTGCTTTTCGAAGTGCACGTTTGATCCTTGCGGAGTGGACAAAGCTTGATCAGAAAAAGATAAAAAACAGGCTTTTCATCACCATTCCTATACTTGGCATAAGTGCAGTGCTGACACAGCTTGATTTTAATGTGTTGTGGAGATATTTCTCATGGAGTAATCAAACATTGGCCATGATATCTTTGTGGGTTGCAACATCTTACCTGATCAGAGAAAATCACAATCGGTTTACATCGCTTATTACGGCGCTTCCGGCTGTGTTTATGACGGCAGTGTCGGTGACATATATACTGACGGCAAAAGAGGGATTCCGGCTTCCGGTTTCCGTTGCTTACCCTGTTGGGATGACTACAGCCACAGTTTTTCTCGGGATATATTTATGGGTGATCTTGTATAAAGCAGGAAAACATAATCAAACTAACAATTAATTTCCATACGAACGGAGTGAATTGAACATGATGGAAAAAGCGGATACTGTTACCGGAATTATCTGCCTTGTGCGTGAAAAAATAGGTAAATAACAGTCATGCGTTTTTACGGAACCGATAAACTCTCACCTCGTAAGGGCGAAACATACCGTGTTCTTTCGCTAACATGTTCACTTCCTGTCGGACTCGTTTACGTAAAGAATCGGCCATTACCTGCGGTTCGTCGGAATAATTGCACAACATCAGCTGACCTTTTTTTCCGGCATAATTCTTTGGCAGCCGTACCTCCACCGGCAGTTTCGCAAATGAACAGATGATCAGATACCGGACATTGCCAAAAGCCCGCTCATACATGTAGATGTTGGGATTCTTGGGAAAATACTCTTTATATTTTCCGTAGATCAGTGTTTTGGATCTTTTACGCAGTTTCAGGCATTTGCGATAAAAATTCAGAATGCTGTCCGGATCTTTTTCCTCTGCCGCAACATTTACGCGGCGATAGTTCGGATTTACGTAAAACCACGGCTTTACTTTGGAAAAACCCGCATATCGCGCATTGTTCCACTGCATGGGCGTACGGGATGAGTCACGGCTTGAAATATGAATCCGCTTCAGCCTCCGCTCGAGAGTATCTTTTAAGTGATATGTATTGAAGTTATTTTTTGTGGACACATCAGCATAATGCTCAATGGAATGCAGGCGGATATTGGTCATGCCGATCTCCTGGCCCTGATATATAAAAGGCGTTCCCTGCTGAAAGATAAAGCTTGCCGCCAGCATTGTGCCGCTTTCTCTCCAGTAATGCGTACTGCCGTATCTGCTGATGATACGGGGATGATCATGGTTTTCCAGATAAAGCGCATTCCAGCCTTTTCCCGCCAGGGCGTACTGCCACTTTGAAAACGCTTTTTTCAGTTTGACGAGGGAAAACGGCCGGTGGACATACTCTGTGTAAACGCAGTCTGCCATCATATG
>JAFYAD010000066.1 GCA_017540915.1 Lachnospiraceae bacterium | reverse complement strand
AGGCCGAGGCTAATCAGATCACCGATGATTATCAGGCATTCAGGCTTCTTCATCCCGAACTGGTACAGACCTACGGTTCAGATACCGAGGGCCTTTACGGCAGGTATATGACCACCTACGGCGGAGGGGAGCCCGGAGGAGTTTATCTGGCGACCATAGCCAGACTTTACAGCTATTATTATAATTCCCCTAAGTACAATCATCACTTTGAGGATCTGCATAACGGAACTCACAGGGCTTACGCGGCTAACGGTGAGTATATCGTAGAGCAGTGTAATGAGTCCGGACATAATTCCGAGCATTATCACAAGTGTACCAAGTGCGGTCACGTGTTTAAGCATTCAAGACTCAAGGATTATCAGTAATAACTAAAGCTCTATCAAAATCCTTCTTCACTGCGTTTATCAAGGTGGTATGTGGGAAGTTTTAGTCAGTAATATGATTATCCGGGGGTGATGGTATGAAATATACCACCAATGATCTGTCAAAGATCCTGGGGGTCTCGGGCAATACTATCCGGCGTTATGATGAAATGGGGTATCTGGCCGGATCCCGCAATGAAGATAACGGCTACAGGGAATTTTTCAATGAAGATGTGGAAAGGCTGATGTATGTCACCAAGTACAGAAAGGAAGACCTTTCCCATGAGCAGATCGCTTCCCTTTTCAAAAGTTCTCCGGAAGAGGTCGTAAAGACGTTATCCGAAAAACGGGATGAGATCAAAAAAAAACTAAGGTATTATGAAGCCGTAGATCATCTGCTCAAGGACGATATCTCTCTCATGAAGCTGGCCCGTGAAAATATGGGAGGGCTGCTGAGGCAGGACTGCCAGCCCATGCATTTCATCAGGTATATGATCAGGGGGACGCTCATAATGGATAAAAAGCGTTCGAAGCTTCTGACGGATTTTATGAACAGATGTCCCGAGTTTTATTACATGTATCTGTTTGAAAAACAGGATCTGGAAAACGGCATACCTTTTTGCTCTTCAGGGATAGGCTCCAATACCATCATGACCGAAAAGTATGGCTACGATATTTCCGAAGATGTGGAGTTTTACGAGTCAAGGCCATGTATTCTCCGCTTTGTAAAGGCTCCGATGGATGCCGGAGAGCAGGGAATGGAAACCGGCGGCCCTGTGTGGTATGATGTGTATGGCAAAGTGCTTGACTATATGAACAAAAACTCCCTTAAGCTGGCAGGGGATGTGATGGCACTTAAGATCGGCAGCTTTTATGAAAACGGTTCGCTGATGCAGTACCAGCTGTTTCACTATCCGATAGAAGAAAAATGATAAAGATTTGAATGCCGTCTGCATTTTAGACAATGCAGGCGGTATTTTTTTGTGAAAAAAAGACATGAAAATCAATGTTGACTCTCACATAATGTCATACTTTAAGATGGTATCAGGAAACTATCGGAAAATGTCTTTTTTAGAAAAAACAGAAAGTATTTCACGAAAGAGAGGGAAGGAATTATGAAGAAAAATAAAAGGCATTACAGAAAGCGGCTCCTGGCCATTATCTGCAGCGCGGCCACGTTCATTTCTACCATGGGAATGGACGTGAGCCTGGCAACAGCGTATGCAGCAGAGTCAGAGGTGACTGAGAGCGAGACGACAGTTGTCGATCTTATGGATGAAAAAGCTGATGAAAGCTTTGATGAGTCAGCTGAATTTGAGAGCGTAAGGGAAGAATCTGCGCAGGAAGTATCCGCAGTCGAGGATGAGGAAGCTGATGTGAACGGCGTTGAGCTGGGAGACAAGGATATTCTTGACTTTACAAAGTACACCATATTTGGTTCCGATGATTCGTTTACGGAGGGCGTGTTGAGCGGAACCTATAAAGCGGATGATACGAACACTATGAATGTGTCTGTTTATAAGGCCGGAATAGCCGGATACATAGCCGGAAATGAAGAAAAGTACGGATTTAAATGTAATAAGGGTAAGGTCCTTTTTTCCTTCGAAGTACCCGCTGAGAAATCCATGTACACTCTGACAATGGTCGGCGTGAATGATGGAAAGGGAGCCCTGTATTCCGATGCGGCTATGGAAAACGAGGTTGCGTCCGGGAATATGCCCGGTCAGGTGATCTTTAAGAATAAAGACGCGGCAGCACAGACGGTGTATTTTGCTATAAAAGAAGGAACAAATTTTTATGCAAAAAGCGTTGAAATAGAAGTATCCGAGCTCAAGGATGAAGTTCCCTGTACTTATAAAGGTGCCATCACCGGAATAGAGGATGATGATGAGGACGTGGTTCTTACTTTTAAAAGCCAGACTGACACGAAAACCGTGACGGCACAGGCATATTCATCTGAAGGAATAGAGCTTATTGTGGGGGAGAATTATGAGGTGTCTGCAGTAGGAACCAAGGCTGTGTACAAAGGAAAATCGATCCTTGCAGAAACAGACGGAGCTTCTGCTATATCGTTGACAAGAGTGGAATTCGGTCTGCCACTTATGCTTTCAAATAAAGCTGATGATTATCAGTTTTATCTGGATAATATGGGATATATATCAAATGATGTGACGGATGCTTATACCGGTCTGACCTTGTATAAAGGAGCATTGGCAGCATTTTCGGTAACATATGGTGCAAAAGCTGCAAAGGAGAATGTGATCTCTTTTGATGCGACTGCTTCGGGAGAAATTAATGTAAAGGTAAGCGTTACCGTATGCAAGGAAGGAGATAAGGTTGCACTTTTAAATGGAAACGAGACTGTTTCATCGTGTGTACTGCCTGCAACCGCCACAAATTCCACAAAGGGCGGACAGTATGTCGCAGAACTTAAGACTTCGGTATCCGAGGGTGACAGACTTACCTTGAGTGCCCCTGTAAGAGGTAATCTCTACATAGATGGTGTATCTGCCGCATATGCAGGTGAAGGTTGGCAGGTAGTCAATGAAACTGCAAGCGGAGTGGCTACTCTTAAACTGGCCGGAAATGATTTTGTATATCACAGCCCCACCACAACAATAGATTCGGGATCCAGTGGCGGTAAGGATTATGTCAGATCATCAGGAACAAACGGTTCTGCAAGTGGCGGAATAGTTGTGACTAAGGATAAGTCATATGTGGATTACACAGCGCCTGCAGACGGAACCCTCGTCATGTATGTGGGCAACGCTTCTTCAAAACAGGGGTATGTCAGTACTTCTGAAAACGCCATTGGAACCTATGTTCCCGGCGGTAGTGATGTATATGATTCAGAAGGCTTCAAGGTGGTACAGGGCGCGTCATGGGCTACACTTTACATTGATGTGGAAAAAGATCAAACATACTATATCTGCCTCTCAGGCTCAAAGATGTACTGTTACGGGGCAGATTTCCTTCCCTGCACTGTACTGTCCGGAATCGTAACCGCTCCTGCGGGGGCGCAGATTCCGGATGGAACCGTGTTCAAATTCAAAAACAAGACCGAAAATATAACTTATACGGCTACTCTTGAGAATTCAAGGTATTCTATCAAAGTAAAGGCCGGAGAGTATACCGTATCTTTGACGGGAGGTCTGGCTACGTCGTATTCCGTATCTAAGGACAGTCGTACATTTATGGTAAAGACAAATAAAAATACAGCCAGGGCAAAGGAACAGACGGCAGATATTGAGCTTCAGGAGGCGGTATTCTTTACGGCAAGCGGACAGATCACCGGAATGGAGACCGTACCTTCGAATCTGACGATAAGTTTTATACCTACGGATAAGGACAGTTATGAGACGGTTGAAGCAACTGTTACGAACGGTACATACAGTGCTTTGCTTGCCCAGGGTGAGACCTATACCGCAACCTTTGAAGGCGCTTATGATTATGAACTTAAAGAGACGGTCAAGATTGTCTGTGAAGATGGAGATGTGGAAAAAGATATTGAGTTCAAACTTCGCGATACCTATGAAGTCACCGGTAAATTCATCGGACTCACACAGGTGAGGGGAGAATATGAGACTCTTAATGTTACACCCACAGCCATTACCTTTACAAATGTGGAAGATAAGTCCGTATATACAGGTACGGCGGCAAATGCTGCCTATAAGGTAAACCTGAGAAACGGTGCATACCAGGCAACCATAACAGCTCAGGGATATAGCACGACCACGCATGTTGTGGTTGAGGACGGCGCCGTATCAAGAGACCTTTTGCTTAAGGACGAAACAGTTAAGTCCAAGACTGCTTATACAGCCACTCTTTATGTGGGCGCTGATAAGGACTATAAGACGGTTCAGGCTGCGGTGGATGCAGTGCAGCTTATGGACAGGGGCGATACTGTAACGGAGGATAAGAGAGTCACCATTAAGATAGATCCCGGTGTATACAGGGAAAAGGTGGCAGTTAAGTCTCCTTTCATAACCCTTGAGAGTAATGGCGGCAACAGAGATAATACAAAGATCACATGGTATTACGGAATAGGTTACAGATACTACAGCTGTGTAGGAGATGCAAAGAACGATTATTATGATCCTTACCTTGATTATGATAAATTCGGTAAAGGTAATGTGGTTAAGCACTGGGGATCGGCAGTAGTT
>JAFYAD010000065.1 GCA_017540915.1 Lachnospiraceae bacterium | reverse complement strand
TATCTCATACATGATATCCATCATGTATTCCTCTATCACAGATCTTAACGCTCTCGCTCCAACCTCTTTTTCACGCGCTTTACTCGCTATAAGCCGCAATGCATCCTCCTCAAATTGGAGATCCACCTCATCATACATGAGAAGCTTTTTGTATTGCTTTACTATGGCATTTTTAGGCTCCACCAGTATCTTTACCAGCATGTCCTCATCCAGCGGCCTCAATGCGCAGATAATGGGAAGTCGTCCCAAAAACTCCGGGATCATGCCGTATTTCCTCAGATCATCAACCGTCACCTTATCCAGGATTGTATCATCACCATCGTATTTATCCTTGAGATCGGCTCCGAATCCAATGGATGAATTCTTATTCAGTCTTTCTTTGATAATATCCGTAAGATCCGGAAAGGCTCCGTCGCATATGAACAATATGTTCTTGGTATCCACCGTAGCCATTGGAACCATGGCGTTTTTAGAAGACGCTCCAACAGGGACCTCCACCTCGGAACCCTCTAAAAGCTTCAACATGCCCTGCTGAACGGATTCTCCGGAAACGTCCCTGTGATGCGCATTTTTCTTTTTTGCTATCTTATCTATCTCGTCTATGAAGATGATGCCCCGCTCCGCTCTTTCCACATCGTTGTCGGCAGCGGCCAAAAGCTTTGATACCACAGACTCTATGTCATCGCCTATGTATCCCGCCTCCGTCAGGCTTGTGGCATCTGTGATAGCCAACGGAACATCCAACAATCTCGCCAATGTCTTCACAAGATAAGTTTTTCCGCTTCCTGTGGGTCCCAGCATCAAAATATTGGATTTCTCGATCTCTATCTCATTGGGATCTATGAAAATATCACCGTTTTCATCCTTTTCGGCGTTTTCATCCCTCTCTTTTTCCTCTATGACCCTCTTGTAGTGATTGTAGACGGCCACGCTCATAATCTTCTTGGCTTTTTCCTGTCCCACAACGAACTCGTCAAGGGCAGCCTTTATCTTGTGAGGTGCCGGGATAGAATCTATGTCTATCACCGGCTCCACCTTATGTTTCTTCTTCGGGGCCTTTTTGGCGGTCTGTCTCATGGCGGGATTCATCATGGATGCGATATCACCCAGATTGATCACCGGTATATTGGGAATGCCGTTTCCTTTTCCCTTGCTCTTAGACTTATCTCCATCCTTGTCGGATGTGTTTTCATTTCCCTTTTTAGCGTCTGTGTTATCAAATCCGCCGAAACCTCCGAACATTCCCGGAAAACCGTTCATGGGAAAGCCACCGTTTTTCATGGTGTCAAAGGTTCTCTGCATACAGCTTCTGCACACAGCGATATTACCCGGTATATTGATCAGCTCACCCACCACAGACTTCGGTCTGTGACAGATGTAGCAGTATTTTTCATCCTCATGTTTTTTTTCTTCATCCTGATCCAGATCCACATGTACCACATCTGCATCCGTAACTTCCTTAAACTCATCGTCTCTGTATGACATATTATCC
This sequence comes from Lachnospiraceae bacterium, assembly GCA_017540915.1. The sequence continues at coordinate 2,147 of JAFYAD010000065.1, read as the reverse complement.
TCTTTTCAACTATAATAGATTTCCGACTCCGGTCAAAAATGGAATCTTCTCTTAAGCTCACCCGCGCTCTTTTCTCCGCCTATGATGAATGTGCCCAGAAAACACAGTACCGTCACAACGAACATAGTGACAATGGGCATTGTATATGTTATGAACCCGGTGGGTATCAGTATCAGCGACATTGCCGCCAGTATAATGGCAAAGATCTGTGCGGAAAGGTAGCTGTACCAGACTCTCCTGTTCGCAAACATCAAAATGAATATCATGATGTCGAGAAAGCCCAAGAGCCCGGGAAGAGCGTAATTAAAGGACCATCTGTAATCTCCCGTCACCTCGTCTATAGCCACCAGAACCGCCATAACACCTATAGCTCCGACTACGATCTTCCTTAGGTACCCGTCCTTACCCGACACGGTATATGCCATGGTAAGATAACCGTACGCCAGCACGAATCCCACTATGACACACCACAGAATCTCCGGGTTGGTCCTTAAGTTTATATCCACCAGCAAAACCTCTGTTGCGATAGCCACGAAAAGATAGATCCTGGTCAGAAGGTGAAATGTCCTGTTTTTCTGTTGAATATCCGGGAAGAGATCCTCCTCATCTCCGGTTTTTTCTATGACACAACGACAGAGAGGACAAACCTCGGTGTCATCATGTATTATTACCTTGCAATGCTCACATCTGCTCATCAGTATACCCCGTTGGTCTCCACTGTGACCGTCACGCCGTTATCCGCCAGTGCCTTGAAAAACTCTCTCTGTACCGAACACTTTTCCAATACGGATGAAAATGTAACGGAAAGATCGTCTCCGAAGGAACAAACCGTCGCTTTTAACAGTTGTCCCTTAGACATCGCCAGATAACCGTAAAAGCTGTCTATAAAGGGCAAATATTCCTTTTTGGCGCCAACGTTGCCCACGTTGGTCATAGTCGTTGTGTTGGCTAAAGCAGTCTGTGTATATACGGCTTTTATGGCTATCCGTTTTAGCCAGATAGGAACGAGCCGTGCTATGATACCGCTCTGTTTTGCCACATTATATGAAAAAGTATCCTTCAAATGCTCTTTGGTCATCTGGGAGCGCATACTCTCCCTTACCTCGTTTATAACCTCGTCATAGGTGTACTCTCTGCCGGATTCCGGCAAAAAAGACGCGCTTATCATGACGAAAAAATTCTTGGTGGTCACCGAATCAAAATACGGTCTTAAATTCACAGGGACAGCCACCCTGATAGGTCTTTTGGTAATATGACCGTGAAGACCGCCCTTATAGATACTGTAAACATAGGTGCTCACCAGATATTCATTGATGGTCATGCCATAGCTGTGAGAGGCTTTCTTAAGCTCTGCGATATTCATGCGCCCGCGGATCACGCCAAAGGCGTCATCAGGAAGCTTGTCGCCCTTTAATTCGTAGGCTTTAGAAGTCTGATAGGTCTTTTTGGAGGCGCGCTCATAATTGGCGATGAAGCCGTCCTCCATGTTCATGGATGTATCGCTGGTCAGGGAATCCGCAAGCTCCAGCTCCGGATGAGCAAGCCTTATGTACTGGTATGTCAGCTCCCTCAGGAAATTGATACCGCCCATTCCGTCAGTCAGCACGTGAAAAACCTCCAGATTAATACGCTTTTTGTAGTATGTTACCCTGAAAAGATATGATCTGTTGCGGTTTGTGCGTATAAATCTACAGGGATAAGTATTTTCCTCAACTACCTTAGGAGCCTTTTTGTTATTCTCCTCAAAGTAATACCAGAAAAACCCCGTCCTCATCCTGACATTGAAAAGATCAAATTTCGGCAGCACTTTATCCAAAGCCTGCTGCAGCAGTTCACCGTTTATGATCTCCTTTAGTTCCGCTGACAGCCTGTATGTATTTGTCATTGAATCTCCGGCTATCACCGGAAAAAGGTGCGCGGTATTATCAAGCTTATCCCAGCGCACGCTGCGATTTTTACCTGCCATTTTTATATAGATTCCTGTCTCTTAGAAAATATCTATCACATATTCCTTGTTGAAGGAATGTCCCGGCGCAATGAAATTGCCGTACTGTCTGTCCCTAAGCTCTCCCTCAAAATCACATTTATCGCATCTTCCGAACCAGGGCTCGATACATACGAAGGGTGCGCTCTTTCCTGCGGGTGAC
>JAFYAD010000064.1 GCA_017540915.1 Lachnospiraceae bacterium | reverse complement strand
CTACGAAGCCGGATTCCACGATGGTGCCGTTCTCTACGATGATGGCGTAATCCGTGACGGCTTCCATGTCTGCTATATTATGTGTTGAGAATATGACAGATTTCTCGCCTTCCTGCCTGAGAAGGTAATTTCTGATCATATCGCAGAGCTTATCTCTCATCAGCGGATCTAAGGGGGAGGCAGGCTCGTCTAAGATCAGCAGGTCGGTGTCTCTTGCGAGAACCCCTGCGAGCTTCACCTTCATATTATTTCCGTCGGAGAGATCGGAGATCTTTTTGTTGTCGTCGTCGGGTACTGCAAGCTTTGCGCAGATGTCTCTGTATTGTGCTTCGTCAAAGCTTTCAAACAGAAGCTTCTGTACCTCGCGGCCCTGCTTTAAGGTCCACATGGGAAGAAAGTAATTGCCGGTTCCTTCGTATCCGATACGGTTTTTGACCTCCGGGTTGTTCTCCCTGTCTTTGTCATCAAATTTGCCAAAGAATTTAAGTTTTCCGATGTAATCCAGTCTGATGCCTGCCAGAATGTCTAAAAGTGTTGACTTTCCGGCACCGTTTTCTCCGATGAGGGCGGTGGCAAATCCCTTTGGGATGTCCAGAACAGGGATATTAAGTTCAAAACCCTTGTATGCCTTGATGATCGATTCTCCGTGTATAACGCTTTCAAATTCCATTTTCATTCTCCTTGTGTAAGATGTAATGGCATGATTCGTACCCGAGTCATGCCCACATGGTCGGAACCATTACAGATCATGACTTCGTCATGATGGTTCATCCCTTAACGATAGCAGTATTTTGAATGTGTCCATTAACTCCTCTTCCGACATACCGGCGATCCGTGCCGAGGAAATGGCCTGCATCAGACCTTCCTCAACCTTTCTTAAATGCTGCTCCTTCAGCATGTTGCCGTCCTGGGCGTTGACCATGTAACCTTTGCCCTGGACAGCCGTGACAAGTCCTTCGGATTCCAGCATTTCGTACGCCTTTATGGTGGTGATGACGCTGATACGAAGGTCTTTTGCCAGCCCGCGGATGCTGGGAAGATATTCGCCTTCCTTCAGACGCCCCTCCAGTATGTCAGTCCGGAAGCTCTCCGATATCTGTTGGTATATCGGTACTCCTGATGTTTGTGAGATTATCATATGTACCTCCTTGTCCGAACTGTTTATGTGTTATATATACACCTATAACAGATGGATGTCAACTATTTTTTTTAATTTTTTAAGGTTACCATTCACAGCCACTCTGCCATCATGCCACGGGCACGCATACGTGCATAGATTCTGTTCAGCAAGCTGACAGAATCTTATGCACGAGACTCTACTGTCGCTATCGCGACTGCCCGTGTTATGAGGGCAGAGTGACTGATTCCAGTCAATATCATATAGCATGCAGTCTGTTCAGCAAGCTGACAGTCTGCATACTACATGATATTGGCTGTGAATGGTAACACAAAAGCAACAAATAGTAAGAATTTGGCATAAAATGAGTTTCTCAGCCGTGTTTTCTTGTGTTAGAATTTTTTTGTATATGTGATTTCCTTTGTAAAGAAAGGAGGAGCAGACTGTGAAAAACAGGATAGCGGTATGTACCAATGGCTGGAGCCCCGATGTTTTAGCTAAAGCGATGGAAGGCTTTGAAGAATATGCCGATTCCAGGGATCTGGATATATTTGTTTTCATGAGTTTTGCTTCGTACAGTGTACACAAACACACGATGCAGGGAGAGCTGAATGTCTATAATCTGTGCGAGATGTCGGATTATGACGGCGTCGTTGTCTTTTCCAACATTATAAATTCGGATGAGACTGCAAAAAAAATATGTACATCAGCGAGAGACAAAGGTATTCCTGTCGTCAGCATAGGCATGGAGTTTGACGGTGTTATATCCCTGTGTGTTGATAATGAGAGCGGCATGCGTGAGCTTGTAACGCATCTCGTAGAAAAACATGGTGTTAAGAAGGTATTCTATATAGGCGGAACGGAAACACATGTGGACAGCGTCGACAGACTCCGTATCACCAGAGAGGTGTTGGCGGAGCACGGTCTTGAGCTGCCGGATGAGCATGTGGCTTACGGAAAATGGAGTAATAAGCGTACAGTCGATGCTTTGGAGTCGCTGCTGCAATCGGATAGCGAGTTACCGGATGCCATAGTATGTGCCAATGATATAATGGCGCTGGCAATAGCTACCGAGCTGGATAAAAGAGGGATCAGGGTTCCTGAGGATGTTATAGTCACAGGTTTTGATAATACGGAGAATGCAGGAATCTTCTATCCGGCGATCACTACTGTAGAGCAGGATTATTACTATGTTGCACAAAAGGCGTGTGAACTCATATATAATGGAATAGAGGATGACGGATCTGTCAATATCAAGGTTCCGACCCGTGCGGTCATTGCGGAGAGCTGCGGATGCAAGTCCGTAGAGTATGCCAACAGAAGGCGGTTGTTCTGCAAGCATTCTTTCCAGAGGGACTCGGACAACAGTCTTTTGGAGCAGAACGAGAGAAATATGAGAAGCGTTATGTCAGATGCTTCCGATTACCGTGAGTTGAGGGAGAGACTCAGGGAACATTACCTTGAAAATCACCAGTTTGAGGGTTCTGCTTTTTATCTGGTCTTCAATTCGGATTATCTTGAAAAGGTAAAGGCCGACGAAAGGGAGATATGCGCAGACACCTTAAGCGGTGAGCTGGAGGTCCTGGTTGCTGTCAGAGACGGGAAACTACTGGATGTGGATCGGGTGGATGCGAGAGATCTGATACCGGGCTATCAAAAGAAAAAAGGTGAACGGCATGTGTTCTATATTTTGCCGTTGCATTACTATCAGTATAATTACGGATATATAGTGTTTACGGACAAGCCCTATGTGCTGAGGGATTCCATGATGTATCCCTATCTGGAAAAGTTCCAGCAGTCTGTCAGACTTCTCAGGGCAAACTTAAGATTACAGGATTTGTACGATAAGGATGCCCTGACCGGTGTATATAACCGTATGGGCTATGAGAATAAAGCCCTTCCTCTTTACAAAAAGAGCATAGACAGTAAGACACCCATGACAGTCATGTTCATCGATATCAATAACATGAAATTCATAAATGACCGTTACGGGCATGACGAGGGAGATAACGCCATCAGGATAGTGGCCGCATCCATAAGCGACAGGCTGGAAAAAGACTGGATCGAAGTCCGTTACGGCGGTGATGAATTCCTGGCCATAGTTCCGGAGTGCGATGAGAAATTTGCTTCGAAGGTGAAGGAAGATATCGAAAAGAACCTGCAGCAAAGATGTGAAAAGAGAGAGCTTCCCTATGTTCTGACAGCCAGTATCGGATATGTCACTACCGATCCGAAGGGAGGAGCGGAAGCGAGCCTTGAGGAGTATGTCAAGGAAGCGGACAAGCTGATGTATAAGATCAAGAAAGAAATGCACAAAAAATATAAACATAGCTGAGGAGTAAAGTTATGGCATTTATGGGCATTTTCCTGATGTATATGATCATAATCCTGGCGGTGTTGGGTTTTTGTACTACGGTTGGAGCAATACTCTTACTGATAGCTTTTTTCATGAAACGCAGTTACAAAAAGAACCCTGAGGGAAAGAAACGATTTTATATTCCGGTGAAGATCTTCGGTTTCGTATTCATGGCTCCGCTGGTACTGACCATAGGTTTTCTGATCTATTCGGGAGTATCTGTAAAGATAGAGCAAGCGGGGAGCCTGTCTTATCAGGTGATGAATAATGATTACAAGGGAGCAGAGAGACTCTTAAAGAAAGGTGTGGATCCGGACTGCACTAAAGACAGCAACGATAAGGCCGAAAACGGAGAGCGGACGCTGCTGGGGATACTGTGCGAGGAAGGTTTTTTGGACAGCTACGGAAAACCCGTGTCACCTGATAAAAAGGACAGGAAAGCGGAGCTTGCCATGATAAACCTGCTGCTGGATTACGGGGCAGACATAGAGCACAGGCATTACGATGATCCTCCGGAGTATGAATGGCATACCTATGAAGGACCTACGAGCTATTACAGATACAGCGACAGGTGCGGTTCTACGCCACTTCTGGATGCGGTTTATGCGGACCGCCCCGATATAGCGGAACTTCTGATCGAACGTGGCGCGGATGTCAACGCAAAGGATTTCAGCGGTTACAATGCCATTAATATCGTGGCGGATACCCTTGATGACGATTCCTATGCCTTATGTAAGCTCTTGATAGACAAGGGCTGTGATAAATATAATATTACGGATTATGAACAGGACAATATGTTCCTGCTCACGCGACATGATGATGTGTCCACGGTAAGACTTCAGGAATTGTTAAAGTGATACTATGATTCAAGGATTGTTGGAGAGCTAAGCACGAAATAATCCGTGAATTACCTTTTGATCTCAAATCATATTATAAGGATAATAAAAGGAAGCATCCCTGTACGGTGCTTCCTTTTGACTTTGTTATGAGATATAGTTTTATCTACTTCTTTTTCTCCAGGTATTCGGCTAAAATCTTGCGGTCGATATAGAGCTCCTGATGGAAGTCCTTGTTCAGCTTAGTGTCTATTTTATGGGCCTCAATGGCAGTGCTGATATTGGCTGTGGACTTGAACTCATCGAAGAAATCAAAGTTATTGTGCATGTTGTTACTCTCTATGTGATCGAAGGGCTTGAATATATATGCCTTGTCCGGATCGTCCAACAGAATCTTTACTCCGGCATCCGGAGTATCCAGAAGATCACGGATGTACGCCAGTATCCGGTCAATATCGTGGAGATCCTTCGGCGCTATATCAAATGATCTTTTATCCAGCTCATCGATAACCTCCAGATAGAATACAGATCTGAATACGGATGCTTTATACGCCGAATGGGTTTCCAGTCCCGTTCTGGACATGGATTCCTCTGTCATGAGCAGGGACTCAATATGGTGTTTCAGGCTGTTGATCTTTTCTGTGGTGCGGTCGATGATCTCCTGCTGAGGTCTTATCATGCCTGAGTATTCGGCGCTGGTGATGGCGTTTTCCGGATGCTCCAAAACATGCTTTACATATTGATCTATGGCGGCTGTTCTGGTCCAGGTTACCTTATCTATGGACCTTACGGTTTTTTCACAATAGGCTGCGATCCTGCCCGACATATTGAGACGGAAGTGTCTGGTCTTGCTGTTCAGGGGGTTCTTGTCATTCTTGTGTTCTTCAATGAATTCACTTGCAGCGACCTTAAGCGTATCAAGGCGTTTTTTCAGTTCATCGGGATTTCCGGAATAATCGGAGACGTTTCCCAAAGCCTTAAGGTCTTCCTGAATCTTAGTGAACTTTGCATCATTGGAGAGGAAGGCGCCTTTGTTCTTGTCTGATTCCGTGAGGAAGAAGGAAACCACTTTTGAAACCCTTCCTGCCAGAAAATCTTCCGGATCTGTGTACCCTGCATTGATACCTGCGATCTCGTTGCGCATATCAGTCAGGTGGTTGAAGGTAGCAAAGCTGGCGTTGAACATTTCTTTTTCGTGGGTTTTCTGTCTGAGCCTGAGCTCTGCGTTCAGGACATTTATGGTACGGTCTATCATCTGTTCCCTGAAGCCTTCGGAGGAGTAAAAATCAACCTCTTCGCCGAGGGCTTTTTTGTCTTCCTCAGAGGCATTTTTAAGCTTTTCGAATGCGGCAAGGTATTTCTCATTATATTCCTTGCGCCGGCCGGCGAGCTCACCAACGCTGTCATTGCACTGTTTAAGCTCTGCCTCAAGAGCGCTCACTTCATCATCAATGTGACCGGCATCTATTCCGGCGGGAGCGGTGATCATGATGAGCTGCTGCTGTAACAGCATGCCATTCTCCTGATCCCTGTATTCGTCAAGCTTTTCAGTGAAGTTGTCAAGAGCCGGATTCGAGTACAAAAGAGAATGTGTCTGTTCGAACATGGCAACGTCATCCACAAGACTTGTCACATATATCAGATCCTTCTGGACAGGATCTCCGTTTGAGTCCTTGATCTTGGGATCGCTGAGCTGCCTGTAATCGTCAGCGATAAGAAAGGCTGTGAGCTTTCCACTGATGTCGTTGGCTACAATCTCATCCTTGTAGGCGGAGATATCCGACAGGAGTTTTTCGGTGGCCTCGTCTCCGTACGGGTTGGCACGGCCGGCACTCAGAGAATCCGAGATCTCTTTGAGCTGTTTTGCCCAGCTGTCAAGGTCGTCACGTCTGTTGGATATGAGATTGGTTATAGCGGTCTGGAGGGCAGCGGCTTCATTTTTGGCAGAAGCGTTAGGCTGCCCCTGAAGATATCTTACTGCAAAACTGTGATTGAGATTCTTGATGTATTCAAGATTCGCCTGTAATTCCGTGAGCTTTGGCAATGGTAACATAGTCTCCTCCTTTTCGATCCCCCATACATATTACGTTACGTAAAACCCAAAAACATGCTACTGTCTTCATTATATCAGTTTTTCCCGTTTTGGCTACAGGGGAAAAGGATTTTGTGCAAATATTTGAAAGTTAAAAACTGTTATAGAAAAAAACTATAACCATGTATCGATACTAACTATTTTACAATGAGGTATATTTTTTGTTATTGTATGTGCAGTTGCCGGGGCAACGTTCGTTTGGTTTTCATATGGAGGAGTTTAGTTATGGCAAATGATTACGCAACGCTGAAAAAGGGCGGATTTATGAAGCAAAAACAGAAGGATCATTTTTCACTGCGTCTTTCTGTGGTGGGAGGTCAGGTGAGTGCCGGGCAGCTTGCGGCCATTACGGAAGTTGCTGAAAAATACGGTCACGGATATATCCATCTGACATCAAGGCAGGGGATAGAGATCCCGTTCATCAAGCTGGAGGACATAGACGAGGTGAAGGAGGCTCTCGCAAAGGGAGGTGCAAAGCCGGGAGTCTGCGGACCGAGGGTGAGGACCATCACTGCCTGTCAGGGAGCGGCAGTCTGTCCCAACGGCTGTATAGAGACGGAGGAACTGGCTCAGGAATTGAACGACCGGTATTTTGGCAGGGAACTGCCGCATAAGTTTAAGTTCGGCATAACAGGATGTCAGAACAACTGCTTAAAGGCTGAGGAAAATGATCTCGGCATAAAAGGCGGAGTCGAGGTTGAGTGGAAAAAGGATGCATGTATAAACTGTGGCGTCTGTGAAAAGGTTTGCCGTTCCGGTGCAATCTCCATCCGCGATAAGGCAATTGAGATCGACCGTGAAAAATGCAATTACTGCGGACGTTGTGTTTTCAGCTGTCCGACGGATGCATACGAGACTACACCGGGATTTCTGGTGAGCTTCGGCGGTCTGTTTGGAAACAGCATCAACAAGGGTCAGGAGATAATCCCCTTTGTAAAAGATAAGGAGACTCTCTTCAGGATCTGTGACGCAGCATTACAGTTTTTTGATGAAAACGCTAAATCCGGCGAGAGGTTCAAGTTTACCATCGACCGGATTGGAAAGGATAAATTCGATGAAGCTATTTGGAGGGCATATAAGGGGGAGTAAGAAAATAGCATGTGTGGCAATGGTTCTAACATTCGCCATGCTCCTGGCAGGCTGCGGTAAGAGTGTGTCTGCTCTCTCTGAAAAGGAGCAGGCAGAAACAGGCAAGAGGGTTATTGCTCTGTCGGAATCCAATGCCGAGCTTTGGATCCTGGCGGGAGGTACTCTGGTTGGAACTTCGGAGGATGCCCTTGACGTAGAAGGATTAAATCCGGATTCGCAAAACCTCGGTGATATGGATCATGTGAGTCTTGAAGCGATTGCTGCGTTGGAACCTGAACTGCTGATACTGTTTGAGACGGATCCGGCTCAGAAAGCTCTGGGTGAGGCGGCGCAGGAGGTAGGAATACCCGTGGTCTTCACCAACATAGACGGATATGCGGACTATGAGAAGGTTATGAAGGAATTCACCGATCTCACCGGAAGAGAAGACCTTTACGAGAAGAATGTGGTTCAGGTTAGAGACAGCATAGATTCCGTAGTGTCAAAGGTTCCGGAGAATGCTGAACCTAAAACTTATCTTTTGCTCCATGTATCTGCCACAAAGAGCAAGGCGGAAAAAAATGATTATTTTGCCAGCGAGATATTCAATAACCTCGGACTTGAAAACATAGCATCAGATGAGGGCGCATTCAATGAGCTTTCGATGGAAGCCATAGTGAACGCCGATCCGGACTATATTTTCGTGGTTCCCAGAGGAGATGAGGCAAAGGCTCTGGAAAGCTTTGGAGATATCTTTGAATCCGATCCGGCATGGCAGTCTTTATCGGCAGTGAAAAACGGGCGATACATACTGCTGGACAAGGATCTCTTCGGGTTAAAGCCCAATGCTCAATGGGGAGAGGCTTATGAGGAAGCCTACAATACGGTATACGGTGCACAATGAAGAAAAGAACTTATATTCTTGCGTGTCTGATCCTGCTGGTGACGGCGGCAATATCTCTTTTGGCGGGTAATGGTTCTATCTCCTCGTCTGAGGTGTTCGACTGCCTGATAGGAGGGGGAACAGCGCTCCAGAAGGTCATAGTTTTCAGGATAAGGATACCAAGGATAGTGGCAGCCACAGCATCCGGCGCGGCGCTCTCCGTGTCGGGGTATCTGCTGCAGAAGGATCTCAACAACTCGCTGGCATCACCGGGAATTCTGGGTATCAATAACGGAGCGGGGCTTTTTGTTCTGTTGTACGCATGCATATTTCCTTACAGATACGGAGGAAAATGTCTGGCGGCGTTTTTAGGCGCACTGTTGGTGACATCGGCTATATATGCGCTGGCATCAGGCACCGGAATGTCGAAGACCTCCGTTGTGCTGTCGGGTGTGGCGGTTTCCGCCTTCTGTCTGTCGCTGATAGATATCATCATCTCACTGAAGCCGGAGACTGTGGCTGATCGGGCGGCGTTCCAGCTGGGAGGTTTTGCAACGCTTTCGCCTGCTTCTGTTGTGTTCGCCGTGCCGGTCATAGCAGTGGTCCTGATATTGTCATGGCTATTTGCTCCTTCCCTCGACATACTGATCATGGGAGATGAAACAGCCGGCGGTCTGGGTGTGAATGTAAAAAGATACAGAGGAGCATTCATCTTCTTTGCGGCAATACTGTCGGGTGCTGCAGTCAGCATGTGCGGTATCATAGGTTTTTTGGGGCTTATAGTGTCTAATGTGCTGAAGCTTTTTTATCGCGGCAACGGCAGGGGTGGAATTCTTTTGTGCGCGGTGTCCGGCTCGGTATTTTTGATGATATGCGATCTTCTGGGGCGGAATCTGGTGTTTCCGTATGAGATACCCTGCGGACTGTTCCTGAGTATTACGGGAGCGCCATTCATGATATGGATGCTGATAAAAAAGAGAAAGAGACTCGGAGCATAAATGATCTGTGTACGTGATCTGACAACGGAATATGAGTGGGGAGACCCTTTTTTTGTAAAAGAGGCAGAGCTTGAAAATGGACAGATATCTGCCGTCATAGGCAGAAACGGCAGCGGTAAATCCACATTTTTAAGAACTCTTTCGGGGCAGAAAAAATACGACGGAAGCATACTGATAGATGATAAAGAGTGCAGGGATTACGCGCCGATGGAGCGCGCCGGAAAGATAGCCTATCTGCCGCAGAACCTGAAAAGTCTGGATCTTACGGTCAGAACGCTGGTCGATCACGGGCGGTTTCCGTACCATGGAAATTTCCGCAGGATGACCGGTGAAGACAGAGCGGCTGTTGACAGGGCGCTTGAGCTCACCGGCATGGACAGATACGCCGGTAAGGTGATAAGCGAGCTGTCCGGCGGTGAAAAACAGAGAGCTTACCTTGCCATGGTCATCGCTCAGGACAGCGACATGATCCTGCTGGATGAGCCTGCGACCTATATGGATCGGATATATCAGGACAGCCTTTATAAGCTCCTGAAGCAACTTGCGGGAGAAGGAAAGGGTATTGTTATGGTGTGCCATGATATCGAGCAGAGTTTTGCATACAGTGATAAGCTTTTTTTGATGGAGGACAGAAGGCTGTCCTTTAGCGGATCACCGTTAGAACTGGCAGAGCAGGAAAACCTGATCAGAAAAAACTTCGGTGTGGCTTTGAGGCGGACGACGGAAGAAGATGCATTGTATCCTTTTTCCATGAGAAAATAAAGATGCCTGCAATATATACCTATTGACATAGTAGGTGAATCGTGATAGTATTTGCCCTATGTTTTGCGAGTAGCAGAAACAGGGCAGATCATATGGTCTGAGGTGGTTATGAAATTCGATACGGAATTATTACATGGCAAGTCCATAACATCAAATCCGGGGAGGGAGATACTTCCGCCGGTTTCACAGGTGACAGCCTTTCGCTACGAGAGCATGGAGGAGCTGGAGCGTGTCTTTTCCCACAAGAGTATGGGATACGCATATTCCCGGATAGGGAATCCTACACTCACAGCCTTTGAGAACAGGGTGAATGAGCTTGAGGGAGGTATCGGTGCGATCTGTTGCAGCAGCGGCATGGCGGCCATCACCGCCGCGCTTTTGGCGGTCTGTTCTGCCGGGGATGAGATTATAGCCGGCAGCGGTCTGTACGGTGGCACCATAGATCTTCTGCATGATCTTGAGAAGCTGGGAATACATACTGTTTTTGCGGGAGAGCTCAATGCGGATTCCATAAGGGGTCTGATAAATGAGAAGACCAGAGTTGTGTTCGGGGAGCTGATATCCAACCCGGCATTAAAGGTGTTGGATATACCTGCGGTGGCGGGGGTGGTTCACGAAGCGGGAATACCGCTGTTTGTGGATTCAACAACGGCGACTCCCTTTATAGCAAAGCCCTTATCTCTGGGGGCGGATGTGGTGATCCATTCCACCTCCAAATATATCAACGGCGGTGGCAATTCAATAGGCGGCATCATAGTGGATGGAGGACAGTTCAACTGGGACTTTGACCGGTTTACCGCATTATCCGGTTACAAAAAATATTCAAAGCGGGCGTTTTCGGTGAGACTTCGCACAGATCTTTGGGAGAACATGGGAGGATGCATGGCTCCGGCGAATGCTTTCTTAAGTTACATTGGTCTTGATACACTTGGGCTTCGCATGAAAAAGATCTGTGATAACGCGGATAAGCTGGCTCATGCGTTGGAGAAACTACCCGGTGTGGAGGTGAGCTATCTCACCCTGGAAGACCATCCTTACCATGAATATGTGGAAAAGGAGCTGAACGGTCTGGGGGGAGGAATACTGACCTTCAGGACAGGCTCAAAAGAAAAGGCGTTTAAGGTTATAAACTCTTTAAAGTATGCGCTGATCGCCAGCAATATAGGTGATATCCGTACACTGGTGATCCATCCCGCTTCAACACTCTACATGCACAGCAGCAGAGAAGAGGCAGAGGCGGCAGGTGTTTACGAGGATACTGTGAGAGTGAGCGTGGGAATAGAGGATCCGGAGGATCTGATAGAGGATTTCACAAGGGCAGTAGAGGCATCCGATTGAAGACACACACGAGCAACTGTGTTTATGTATGTGACCATACCGGATTAAGCAGGCTGTGAACAGTGACTTGAAGGCAGGTCTTGATATTGGGAGCACTATAATATATATTTTACAGGAGGAATGTTATGAAGATAACGGTTGCAGGAGAACAAAAGGAAGTAAAAGACGGACTTACGGTTTCGGAGCTGATAGAACAGGAGAAAGTTGAGACTCCGGAATACGTTACGGTTTCGGTAAATGAGGAGTTTATTGATTCTGATACATTCGCCGGACATGCTCTTAAGGAAGGCGATGAAGTGGAATTTCTTTATTTCATGGGAGGAGGCTTCTGATGGCATTTACAAACGAACAACTTGAAAGATATTCACGCCACATAATACTGAATGAGGTTGGTGTGAAAGGACAGAAGAAGCTTTTAAATTCAAAGGTTCTGATAATAGGCGCCGGAGGTCTGGGTTCACCGGCTGCGCTCTATCTTGCGGCAGCAGGCGTGGGTACCATAGGCATAGCGGATGCGGACGTTGTGGATCTTTCCAATCTGCAGAGACAGGTCATACATACGACAAACGACCTTGGCAAAAAGAAGGTTGAATCCGCAGCGGAGACCATACGAGCCATCAATCCGGACGTTACGGTGAACACCTATCATGATTTTGTGAGCAGCTACAACATCATGGATCTCATAAAGGACTATGATTTCGTCCTGGACGGGACCGATAATTTCCCCGCAAAGTTTTTGATAAATGACGCCTGTGTGATGGCAAAGAAACCCTTTTCACACGCGGGCATTATACGTTTCAAGGGTCAGCTCACCACTATAGTGCCGGGAGAAGGACCGTGCTACAGGTGTATCTTTAAGAATCCGCCGCCAAAGGATGCGGTACCCACATGTAAGCAGGCAGGTGTCATCGGAGCCATGGGTGGTGTCATAGGTTCGCTTCAGGCGATGGAGGCTATCAAATACATAACAGGTGTGGGAGAGCTTCTGGTGGGATATCTGCTCACCTATGATGCCCTGACCATGGAATTCCATAAGATCAAGCTGCCGCCCAGGGGAAAGGGCTGTGCAGTATGTTCGGACACTCCCACCATCACGGAGCTTATCGATTATGAGCAGGTTGCCTGCGAATTAAAACATTGACGGAGTACAAGATGAAGATAACAATATCCAAAGAGGATTTTGACAGGATCTATGAACATGCACTGTCGGAGAGACCGGATGAGGCCTGCGGACTTCTGGCAGGGATTGATGGTGAGGACGGTGTGAGAAGGATTCAGAAGGTTTATCTGCTGACCAATATTGATCACACAAATGAACATTTCAGTATCGATCCCAGGGAACAGTTGAAGGCTGTCAAAGACATGAGGGAAAAGGGGCTGCAGCCCATAGGAAACTGGCACTCTCATCCGGAATCACCCTCGAGACCCTCAGAGGAGGATAAAAGACTTGCCAATGACAGCAAGGCCAGTTACCTGATCCTGTCATTGATGGATGAGGGAAATCCTGTGTTGAACGCATTTCATATCGAGAGTGTTGATGGAGAAAAGACGGTGCGAAAAGAGGAACTTGTGATAGAGGACTGAGGGAGGTAAAGATCGAACATGTCTGATTTAGGATTTGAAGTTGATGATAAAGTGGATATAACGGATGTGGTGTGCCCGGTGACTTTTGTAAAGACCAAGGTGGCGCTGGAAGAGCTGGATGACGGGCAGATACTACAGGTTCACTTAAATGACGGCGAGCCTGTACAGAATGTCCCCAGGAGTGTTAAGGATGAGGGACATGCCATATTAAAACTTGTGGATAACGAGGACGGAACCTACGAGATGTACATCAGAAAAGTCGGAGACTGAGTAAAGACTACAAAATACAGATAAAGAAACCCGATCGCGAATGACAGCGGATCGGGTTCTTTTATTGTAAGATGTTATTCAAAATGCCAGTCGAGGATATCGTAGCCCTCTCCGTAGAATGTAAAGAACAGATCATTCAGTCCTGTGATGGGGCTGTCGAGATCGGCGGTCAAAACCGTTGTATCGTTTCCGTCGCCTTTTACGGGAACGTATCCGGCTGTCTCACCGTTAGGATATTTGGTGGTCACGCGGATAACACCCTCTTTGCCGTTGGTCTTTACCGTGACGACTATCTTTGAGGCACCTGTCGTGCCGAAATCCACGCCCTGGATCTTTATGAAATCTCCACTGTCAATGGCGGTTAGGAGCATATTGCCGCAGCCGTATTTTTTGCTGGTGTCATCTGAGGGAGCAGTATCGACTCCGCCCATCACCGCAAAGGTGGCTGCGTTGACAGTCTGATAGGGATCAAAGGTGCCGACCTGTTTTCTGCCCTCTCTTGTCATGGGGGTGTTTCCTATGGTGCCGTCCTCTGCGATGGTCAGCTCATCTATGCCGGTGGAACGGTAGCCGTGTAGGATGCCCTGTTCTTTTTCCAGCATGCGTGAGTGGTAGGTTATATACCACTGATCTTTGAATTTGAATATTGCATGGTGATTGTTGCCACCTACTCCAAAGTAATGCTCCGGGTTTTTGAGGATCCTCTCCTTAAAGGTGAAGGGGCCTAAAGGTTTATCGCTTTCCATCACGCAGATCTCACCGTTTTCGATGCCGTACTCGCTCTTGCCGGCATCATCAACGCTGAAGTTGCAGCAGTAGGTGTAATAGTATCTGCCGTTAAATTTGTGGATGCCCGAATCTTCGAAAAGATAGGGTGCGTCGATGACTGCGGGGACATCTTTGAGGCTCATCATGTCCTCACCCAGCTCGGCACATCTTGCGGTCATGGGGTGGGCTGCCTTGCCCTTTGGAACTCCGCCGCCAAAGTAAATATAGGATCTTCCGTCGTCATCGGTCAGAACAGCCGGATCAAAAAGCCATTCCACATTGCCGCAGTTTTCCATGTCTCTGCGGATCAGACCGTGGCCCAGTTCATCGCGGAAGGGACCAACGGGGGAGTCTGCACATACTACGCCGATACCGCCGCCGTTGTCGGCAAAATACAGAAAGAACTTAGGCTTTCCGTCTACCATCTTCCAGGCTGCCGCCGGAGCCCATGAATTTGCTGCCCATGATGCTACACCGTTCGGACCTCCGATGGTGATCTCGCCGTGATCCGTGAAGTTGATCATATCTTTGGTGGAGACTACGTAGATACTGCGGATCTTTCCGTAAGTGTTCTCCTTTATCTCTCCGGCTTCGTCATATTCGTAGGCGTCTGCGGTCATATAAAAATACACAGTATCTTCATATACCAGAGCATAGGGATCGGCGCCGTAGTGCTGCTCGAAGATGGGATTGTTGTTTTGAATTCCCTTGTAGCTTTTGGTCAGTTCAAGACCCTTGAATAACTCTGCATAATCCATAGCCTCTTCCTCCATAGTGTTGTTTGTTGCAATATCTGTTGTAATGTCTGTTGCCGTGTCCGGTGTGGTGTCTGTTGCAATGTCCGTTGCAGTGTCTGTTGTGACGATCTCAGCCGTTTTTTGAGATCCGGTTTCGCCGCATCCGGTGAAAACCAGCATTCCGGCTGCTGTCAGGTACAAAAAT